>NZ_JBYSXB010000058.1:0-23355 GCF_058781765.1 Arthrobacter sp. FW306-1B-G06A
CCATCATCGGAAGACCTCGACCCCTATCCGGCCAACGACGCGCCCACCCCCGCTACACCCTCAAATGCGATGAGCCGTTTAACCGTGCGCGCGAGGCTTCAGAGTCCGCATAGGGCGTCCGAAGCCGCCACAAAGAGACCATTCCTATAGGATTTGTCTATGAAACTCGCTTCCTCCCGGGACCGCGCCCCCGGCCGGCCCGTCAGCCGCCAGGTTCTCGCCGACCACGTGTACGAGGAACTTCTCGCGTGGCTCATGGACGGCCGGCTCGAACCGGGAGCCGCGGTCAGCATCGACGGGACGGCGCGGGAATTGGACGTTTCGCCTACGCCGGTGCGCGAGGCACTGGCGCGGCTGGAGCACACAGGCATGGTCCGCCGGGTTGCCCTCAAGGGGTACAGGGTGGCCCCGGTTTTCACGCGCGAGGATTTTGCCGAACTCATGGAGGCCCGGCTCGCGATTGAGCCGGTGAATGCGCGCTTGGCGTGCAGCCGGATTACCCCGGAGGGTTTGGCGGATCTGCGGGAGGCTGTGAAGGACCTGGAGACTGCTCCTCGAGGCCCGTCTTTCGTGGAATTCCGGGACTATCTCGACGCCGATGAGCGCTTCCATAAGCTGATCGCCGAGCAGTCCGGCAACCAATTCATGCTTGCTGCCTACGCCGCGCTGGGTGGCCAGGTCCAGCGGTTCCGGCTGTTCGGGGGAGTGGGCATCACCGACGCAGACCAGGCCATTGCGGAACACCAAGCAGTGCTCGACGCGCTGGCGAGCGGTGACCCGGAACAGGCCGCGGCCGCCATGGCCGACCACGTGCACAAGGTCCGCGCCCGGGCCATCGCCGACGCACCCGCTGACTGATCTCCCGCCGCCCAAGCCGAGTCCGACGGCGATCCAGGACGGCGACCCGACGCCGCCAGACCCCGAAGGCCCGCCTAACGGCGGGCCTTTTGCGTGCGCGGCGAACGCGGCGTCCGGTGACCCACTTCACAAACATATGTAAGACATATAGGATCTTTGATGACGCGGAGCTAGGGTGCGAAGAGGCGGGGCCAGCCCACGGAAGTCCGAATAAATATGTTGACAGCCTTGCCTGAATAGTAAATCCTATAGGAAACAGGATTCCACGAAGGAGTGAAAACTATGGCTTACACCGCCGAAACCTGGCCCATCACCGCGGCCCTACTCCAGTTCCCCGGCACTGACGCCACGGGACAGCACATCAACGACGCCGATGCTTCCGCTTGGGCCGAGGTCCTGCAGGAAGTCAAGGACGCAGGGTTTGCCAACGCAGACCTCACGGACAGCTGGGTCCGCCCGGGCGACCTCAGCAAGGAACGCCTCGCCGAGTTCAAGCAGACCGCGGAGCACGTTGGCATTGGCATCCCGGTCATCTCGGCTATCCGCCGCAGCATCATCCACACCCGCGACTGGGCCGAGAACCTGGCGTACAGCCACCGGACCATCGATGCCGCAGCCGAACTCGGCTGCGAGGTTGTCTCCTTCGGACTGCACCAGGCCATCACCGCCGAGCAGCAAAAGCAGCTGTGGTTCTGGACGGTGGAAGGCTACAAGGATCCGGCGGGGGACAAGGAAGCCTGGGGCAAAGCGGTCGCCCGCTTGCGGGAACTCGGTGAGCACGCCGCGGAAGCCGGCATCCTCCTCTCCCTGGAAATGTATGAGGACACCTACCTCGGCACCGCCGATTCCTCGGTCCGGCTGGTCCAGGACATCGGGCTGGACAACGTTGGCCTCAACCCGGACCTTGGCAACCTCATCCGCCTCCACCGTCCCATCGAGGACTGGCGCGAGATGGTGGCCAAGACCCTGCCGTACTCCAACTACTGGCACATGAAGAACTACATCCGCGACGAAGACGTGGCCCGGGACAGCTACATCACCATGCCTGCGCCGATGGAGAGCGGCCTGATCAACTACCGCGAGGCTTTCAAACTCGCGCTGTCGGTAGGCTTCCAGGGCATCTTGTGCACCGAGCACTACGGCGGCGACGGGCTCAGCGTCACGGCGAGCAACCAGGAATACCTCCGGCGGCAGGTTCTTCCGAAGACAGAGAACTACGTCCTCGGCCAGAGCCAGGTAGCCCAGGGCCGGCAGCAGCCTTCCGGCTCTACCCAGTCCGCATCCTCTCAGCTGGCTGGTGTCTAGGACCATGACAAGGATTTTCGACAACCCCGCAGACTTCGCGGACGATGCCCTGGACGGATTCGTCGCCGCCAACCGCGGCTATGTTGCCCGGGTGGACGGCGGAGTGGTCCGTTCTACCGAAGTCCCCGCCGGACAGGTCGCCCTCGTGGTGGGCGGCGGCTCGGGACACTACCCTGCTTTCGCCGGACTGGTCGGGCCAGGCTTGGCAACCGCCTCGGCATGCGGCAACATGTTCGCCTCCCCGGCGGCAGGCCAGGTCTACCGCGTGGCCAAAGCAGCCAACGCGGGCGGCGGAGTCCTGCTTAGCTACGGCAACTACGCCGGCGACGTGCTGCACTTCGGCCAGGCCCAGTTGCGGCTCAACGCCGAAGGCATAGAAACCCGCACAGTGACTGTTACCGACGACATCGCCAGCGCGCCGCTGGACCAGATCGAGAAGCGACGGGGGATCGCGGGCGACCTCACGGTCTTCAAGATCGCCGGGGCCGCGGCCGAAGCGGGACTGGACCTCGACGCCGTCGAGCGCTTGGCCATCAAAACGAACTACCGCACGCGTTCGCTCGGGGTGGCCTTCGACGGTTGTACACTCCCAGGCGCCTCGGATCCGCTGTTCCACGTTCCGGCCGGCCAGATGTCCCTTGGCCTCGGCATCCACGGTGAACCGGGCATTTCCGAGCACAAAATGCCCACCGCTTCCGAGCTCGCCGAACTGCTCGTCTCCAAGCTCCTCAACGACAAACCGGACAACGCCGGAAACCGCGTGGTGGCCATCGTCAACGGCCTCGGCACCGTCAAGTACGACGAGCTCTTCCTGCTCTTCGGCAAGATCGAAAAGCTCCTCGGCAAGGCAGGCCTCACGGTAGTCGAACCCGAGTGCGGCGAGCTCGTGACAAGCCTGGACATGTCCGGTCTTTCGCTCACGCTGCTGTGGCTGGACGAGGAGCTCGAACAGTATTGGGCAGCACCCGCGGACACTCCGGCGTTCCGCAAGGGCAACCTCGCGCCCCGCCCGCCCCGCAACTTGGCGAGCGTCACCGCGGTGGACGAGTCCGACGTCGAGCATCCCACCGCGGCCGCTGCCGAACTCGGCCGGCAGGCCGTAGCCGTGCTCGCCCAGGTGCGGGACGTCGTCGTCGAACATGAAGAAGAGCTCGGCAAGCTGGACGCGATTGCCGGCGACGGCGACCACGGCATCGGTATGCGACGCGGCGTTGAAGCGGCATTCAGCGCAGCAGAGGCGGCAAGCGGAGCCTCTGTGGGTCGGGTCCTGACGGCGGCGGGGGAGGCCTGGAGCGAACGCGCCGGCGGTACCTCGGGCGCGCTGTGGGGCTCGGCGATCATTGCGGCCGGACAGGCGCTCGGCAACAAAGCAGGCTACTCGGGCGAGGATGCGGCGGCCGCCGTCACTGGTTTTGTGGACGCGATCACCGAGCTTGGCAAGGCCGAGCCCGGCGACAAGACCATGGTGGACGCGCTGCTGCCGTTCCGGGATGCGTTCCTCACAGAGTTCGACGCCGGAGCCCCGGTTGACCGGGCCCTGGCGGCCGCTGCTGCGGCGGCCGAGTCCGCGGCGGCTGAGACTGCGCGGTTGCGTCCGCTGAAGGGCAGGGCCCGTCCGCTCGCTGAGAAGAGCCTGGGCCACCCTGATCCCGGCGCGGTCTCCTTCGGGCTGATCACGGCAAGGGTTTCACAACATATCGACGCGCAGCTGGCGTCCCCGGCAGGAAACGGAGTTCAAGCATGAGCACATCAGAGGGCTGGCGGATCATCGTCGGCAATGACGAAGCGGGCGTCGAATACAAGCAGGCACTCATGGCGCTGCTTGAGGCCGATCCCCGGGTGGCGTCCGTCACCGACGTGGGCGTCGGAGCCAACGACTCCACTGCCTACCCGCACGTTGCCGTGGACGCAGCGCGCAAAGTTGCCGAGGGCGCGGCAGATCGCGCCCTCCTGATCTGCGGCACGGGCCTGGGCGTGGCCATCGCGGCCAACAAGGTTCCCGGAATCCGGGCCGTCACCGCGCACGACAGCTACTCCGTGGAACGCTCGGTCCTCAGCAACAACGCCCAGGTCCTGACCTTGGGACAGCGGGTGATTGGCTTGGAACTGGCCAAGAAACTGGTGGGCGAATGGCTGGGCCACCACTTCGACGAAACATCATCTTCCGCCGCCAAGGTGGACGCCATCTGCTCCTACGAGCCCGATTACACAAAGGCAGTGTGACATGACTGAATCAGCAAGCAGCGCCACAGGCGACGGAAGCGCGGCCCGGAAGATCGCCGTCGTCGGCTCCGGTTACATGGGCGGCGGGATCGCGCAGGTCCTGGCCCTCGGGGGAGCGCGCGTGGCGTTGGCGGATGTGTCCGCCGAAATCGCGCAGAAGAACTACGACCGCCTGCTGGTGGAGTCGGACGAATTCGTGGCCGCAGGTCTCTTTCCGGAAGGTTCCACGGCAATCCTGAAGGCCAATCTGTGGGCCGCGAAGGACATCGAAGAGGCCGTGGCGGACGCCGACTTCATCGAAGAAGCCGTCCCCGAGGTCCTCGACATCAAGCACCAGACCCTGGCCCGCATCAGCGCGGCCGCCCGTCGGGACGCGCTGATCGGCTCCAACACCTCCACCATTTCCATCGCTGATCTCGCCGAGGCCGTCGTCGGCCCCGAGCGATTCCTGGGAGTGCACTTCTCCAACCCGTCACCGTTCATCCCGGGCGTCGAGGTCATTCCCCACGCAGGCACAACGCCGGAGACCGTGGCTGCGGCCCGCGAACTGGTCCACGCGGCCGGCAAGCAAACCGCCGTGGTCAAGGACGTCACCGGTTTCGTGCTCAACCGGCTGCAATACGCGCTTTTCCACGAGGCCGCGCAGCTCGTGGAGCAGGGGATCGCAACAGCCGACGACGTCGACACCCTGGTCCGTACGACGTTCGGCTTCCGCTTGCCGTTCTTTGGCCCATTCGCGATCGCGGACATGGCCGGACTGGACGTCTACAACTTCTGCTACAAATCCCTGCAGACCGGATTCCCGGAACGCTTCGCGACCCCGAAGATCCTGAGCGACCTCGTGGAGGCCGGAAAGCTTGGCACCAAGACCGGCGCGGGCTTCCTCAACGTCCCGGCGGAACGCACGCCCGAACTCATCGCTTACCGGAACAAAGCCTACGTGGCCATGCAGAAGCTCCTTGATGAGCTTGGCCCGGCACCGATCAACTAGCCCACATTCACAGGAGAATACCCATGAGCACCTTCCCCGCAGAACGCACCGCAATCGTCACCGGCGCTGTCTCCGAGCGCGGCATCGGCCGGGCCACCGTCAACTACCTCGCAGCACAGGGCTGGAACATCGGCATCATCGACCTCGACGACGCCCTCTGCAAGAGCACCGCCAAGGAAATCGCCGCCGAATATGGAGTCCAGGCCTACGGCGTGGGCGCGAACGTGGCTTCCGAAGCCGAGGTACGGTCGGCGATTGACACGCTCGAGGCCGAGTTGCCGCAAATCGTAGCGCTGGCCAACGTTGCCGGCGTCAGCTCACCGGTTCCGTACCTGGAACTCGAGCCCGCTGAATGGGACCGCGTCCTGAACATCAACCTCAACGGCGTCCACTTCGCCACCCGCCGCGTGGCCGAATCCATGGTCAAGAAGCGGATCGGACGCATCGTGAACATCTCCTCGGTTTCCGCCCAGCGCGGCGGCGGGACGTTCTCCAAGACCCCGTATTCGGTGGCCAAGGCCGGCGTCATCGGTTTGACCCGCGCCACAGCGCGCGAACTGGGGGAATACGACATCACCGTCAACGCCATCTCTCCCGGCCCCATCGACACCGACATCATGGGCGGCACCCTCAGCGAGGCACGCAAGGACGAACTCACCAAGGACCTCGTGGTGAACCGCGTGGGCTCCACGCGGGACATCGCCGCCGCCATCGCCTTCCTCATCAGCGAAGACTCCGGCTACATCTCGGGCCAGACGCTGAATGTCGACGGCGGTTTGTACATGCACTAAAGCGCGGCTCCACCACCGTTGCCCAAACCCTGACTACTCAACACTGATTTCTCAACACTGATTACTCAACGAGGAGTTTCGATGTCCGCTGTAACAACGTCCACGAAGGAGAAGCTGGATTCGCCGGTCCTGAAATCGGCGATCCGCAAGGCTGCCTTCCGGCTCATGCCGATGCTGGTCATCCTCTATGTGGTCTCCTTCCTCGACCGCACCAATGTCGGATTCGCCGAAGCTGCACTCGGCGCCGACAAAGGCGTCTCGGCCGGGGCGTTCGCGCTCGGTGCCGGTATTTTCTTCATCGGTTACGCGATCTTTGAAATCCCCAGCAACCTGCTGCTCAAGAAGGTCGGAGCCAAGGTCTGGCTTGCCCGTATTGCGATCACGTGGGGTATCGTCTCTGCCTGCTTTGCGTTCGTACAGGGCGAGACGTCCTTCGTGATCCTGCGGTTCCTGCTCGGCGTGACGGAGGCGGGCCTGTTCCCCGGCGTCATCATGTACTTGGCCGAGTGGTTCCCGAACAAGGTGCGCGTGCAGATGTTCGCGATCTTCTACCTCGCCCAGCCGTTCTCCCAGATGATCGGCAACCCGCTCTCCGGCTGGCTCATCAACATCGGCGACCAGCTTCCGGGCGTCCGTGGCTGGCAGGTCATGTTCTTCACCGAGGGCATCCTGGCGGTACTCGCCGGCGTTGCGGCGTTCTTCTTCCTGATCAACGGGCCGGAGAAGGCCAAGTTCCTCAACGTCGACGAGAAGTTCGCGCTCAAGGAGATCATGACTCAGGAAGACACTGTCAAGGATGAAACCGGGCCGCGCGGCGTCTTCGCGGCGATGCGCAACGGCCGCGTCTGGTACTTCACCCTCATCTACTTCTGCCTGCAGATCGCCGTCTACGGCGTCACCTTCTTCCTCCCGCAGCAGGTGTCCTCGCTGACAGGCCAGAAGGTGGGCCTCGCCGTCGGGCTCCTGATCGCGGTGCCGTGGTTCTTTGGCATCTTCTCCTGCTACCTGATTGGCCGGGCCGCCAATACGGTGGCCAAGCGCCGCATGTTCGGCACCGTGCTGTTCGTCTCCACCGGTGTGTGCATCCTCGGTTCGGCATGGGCCGGCACCAACCACCAGCCGGTCCTCGGACTGATCTTCATCACCCTCGCCGTCTGCAGCTTCCTCGCCGTCGGGCCGGTGGTCTGGGCCTACCCCACGGCGTTCCTTGCGGGTTCGGCAGCCGCGGCGGGCATCGGCCTGATCAACTCGCTGGGCAACCTGGGCGGCTTCGTGGCCCCGATCCTTCGGACCGCGGTCAACAGCGCCACGGCGGACCCCACCGGATCCGCCGGGGTCTATGCGCTCGGTATCCTGCCCTTCCTGGCGGCTGCCATGATGTATGGCACGCGGGCATTCAGGAACAAGGCCGACGATCTCCTGGACAAGTAGCCCGTTGTACATCGGGGTCAGCACCAAGATGTACATGGGGTACCGGCAAAGCATGTCTTGGCTGGAGCAACTCCGAAGCGAAGTGGACGCCCGTCCGGCCCTCGTGGCCGGGCGGGTGGTCCCGTTTGTGATCCCGTCGTTCCCCATGTTGCCTGAGGCGGCCCGGATTCTGGACGGCTCTCCTGTCCACCTGGGTGCGCAGAACTGCGGCTGGGCCGAGGGTCCGTGGACGGGGGAAGTGTCACCGTCGTTGCTGGTGGAGCTCGGTGTGCGGCTCGTGGAGATCGGACACGCTGAACGACGCCGGCACTTCGTCGAGGACGACGCCGTGGTCGCATTGAAGGTCCGGGCCGCCGTGGAGGCAGGGTTGACCCCGCTGCTGTGTGTCGGCGAGGAGGCCGTCGCCGATCCGGCGGTGTCGGCGTCGTTCGTGTTCCGGCAGATCTCTGCCGCCGTCCGGGACGACTGGGCGACCGCGGCCCGCCTGGTTATTGCGTACGAACCGGTGTGGGCCATCGGCGCAGCCGAGCCAGCCCGCGCAGCCTACGTGTCCGACGTCGTGGCCCATCTCCGGGACCTGCTGGCCGAACATGGCCTCGCCGGGCTGCCGATCATTTACGGTGGCTCGGCCAAACCGGGTCTCCTGCCCGAACTGCGGGGCGTGTCAGGCCTCTTCCTAGGCCGCTTCGCCCACGACGCCGCGAACTTCGGGGCGGTACTGGATGAGGCGCTGCGGCTGGACGAGGCACTGGGCTTGCCCGAGGCCCTGGGCTTGCCCAACTAACTCGCAGTAGTTGTCGTTTTCAGCCCTCAAAACGACAACTACTGCCAGTCAGTTGGGTCTCCACGCTGGCACAGGCCCACAAAGCCGCCCAGCTGCTCCAGCCCTTCCGGCCGGGTCGGCAGGTAGTTTGTCAGCTCCGGTGAGCGAACGACGACGGCGCGCCACTGACCGCGCGACACCGCCACATTGATCCGGTTGCGCGAGAGCAGGAACTCCATGCCGCGCGGCACCTCGGCGGCCGCGGACGCAGCCATGGACACAATCACCAAGGGAGCTTCCTGCCCCTGGAACTTGTCCACGGTCCCCACCCGCACACCGCGAAGTCCGGCTGCCCTTAGTTCGTGCTGAATGAGCTGGACCTGGGCGTTGTAGGCAGCCACCACGAGGATGTCCTTTTCGGCCAGCGGCTGCTCCTCGGTTGATTCCCGGGGGTCCAGCCAAGCCAGCCCGAGGTGCGCCCTGACTTGCCGGACTACCTCCGCGGCTTCCTCGGGAGACTGGGTGGAGTTGCCGCCGTGCGGGACGTAGACGCATTCGACGCCGGCCCGAGCTCCTGAGAGCCGCCGCTTGGAAGCAGCCGGTGCTGAATGCAGCCGACCATCGTAGGACAGTTCCGATACCGCGGCGCACAAATCCGGGTGCATGCGCCACGACGTCGCCAGGAAGTAGCCGAGCTTTGCGGGCAGCGTGTGCGCGCCGTGGGCCAGCCAGCCGAGAGCGGATTCATCCACCGGCTCCGGGTGCTTGCCCTGCGTGACTTGGGGCAACTGCTGTGGGTCGCCAAGGAGCAGGATCCGCTTCGTTGCCCGGCTCACGGCGAGGGTGTTGGCGAGCGAGAACTGTCCGGCTTCGTCGATTACCAGCAAGTCCAGGGAACCCGCAGGAACGGTCCGGCCCGTCATGGTCCATGCCGTGCCGCCGATCAGGCAGCCGCCCGGCGCGGCCAGCAGCCGCTCAACGTCGTCCTTGGCCTGCTGGTCCCAGGGAACGGGGTCGTCATGCTTCATTTCCTTGGCGATGAGCGCAGGGTCCACCCCGGCCTTCACCGCGGCGTGCAGCATGTTCTCGACGACGGCATGGGACTGCGCAACAACCCCTACCTTCCAGCCCGCACGCACCAGGCGCTCGACAACATGCGAACCAACGTAGGTCTTGCCCGTTCCCGGCGGGCCTTGGACAGCGAGATATGACTGGTCAAGATCCGACACTGCAGCGGTGATGGCGTCCACATATGCATCGTCGCCAGGCCCGACGGCGGGCAGTTCCGCAAGCGTGGCCAGCCTCGGTGGGACGCGGCGCAACAGGTCCAGCGCCGGATCCTTGGGCCACGACGGCAGACTGGAACGCACTTGGATGGCCAGTTCGCTCAAGGCCTTCCTCTGCCCGTCGGTGTTGACCGGAGCATCGGGCGTCAGGGCCATGGGAAGCTGCGAGTATTCCTCGGCACCCTTGGGCAGCCGCTCCGAAATGGTCACGGCATCCGAAGCGCCGTCGTCGGGACCTGAAAGCAGGCCGCCGTCATCGAGGCCCTCTGGATCGCCGACCTCGGTCACCTCCGTGCCGGACATTCCCGACCTGCCCAGGGCGCTGACTGCCTTACCGTCGAAAGCCTCCGGCACGGGTGGCCCGTACATCCGGAAGTACTTCTTGCCGGGCGCGAAACCGGAGCCATCGGCTGCGTGGCCGAACAGCCTCACCTTCCGTGCCGGGTTGCTTCGGGGCGTCGGCTTGGCCCAGTCCTCCAGCACGTCGCCGCCCTCCACGATGAAGCAGTCCCTGGTGTCCTCCCATTCGGAGACTGGCCGGTCCAGGCGGTCGAAGTGTCCCCACCAGAATTGCTTGTCCTCACGCCGGTGAAAGCCGACTGCGGCCGCCACCAAGGCCACCGCCCTGTTGTTGTCGGAGCGGAGGGCATCGTCCGGCAAGTCGGCAAGGTACTCGAGGAGGGCTGTTTCCTCGGGCGCGGCCTGGTACTTGTCCGGCTCGGTCTCCGCGGGTAGCCCGGGTCCCGAGGTACCCGGAAAACCGGGTTCAATGGAGCGTTCGGCTGCCAGGCCCAGCAGCCAATTCCGCAGTTCCAGAGTGGAGAGGCAGTCATATTCGTTGTAGTCGGAGATGCCCGCCAGGATCGTTGCCGCTTCCTCTTCGCGGTGCGCGTCCCTGGCCGTGCAGTAGTTGGCATAGGCAACCACGGAGGCCCCGGCGTCGGTCACGTCACCCGAGCGCAAATGTTCGCCCATGTACAGGGGCTCGAGTTTCTTGATGCTGTAGGAGTCTTCGGAGATACGGATGCTGTGCCGCACGGTGTCGTAGAGGTCAACCAACACGCCTTCGCGGAGGAGGTTGTCGACGGCGGCTTCGCCAACGGTATGGATGACAGACAGGTTCCGCAGCGCTGTTTTCTCATAGGCCGCGTAGTGGTAGATCCGCATGTCCGGATACTTCATGCGGCGTTCTTCCACGTAGTCGAGGAAATCGATGAACGCCTGCCGTTCTTCAGCCCGGGAGTGTGCCCAGAACGGCTTGAACACGGGAGTTCCGCCCGGCTCGGCCGGATTTTCGATCACCCCGAACAAGTACTCCAGTCCCCAGCGGCCCGTTACCGGGTCCTGCCACAGGGGGTCTCCCTCGAAGTCAAAGAAGATGTCTCCCGCGTCCGGCCGGGGGAGTCGGGCCAAGGAGTTGGACTCGAGAACGGAATAGCTGATGCTCTTGGCTGCGCCGGTCTTGTCGGTGTACGTGACGGTGCCATCGGGGGTGGCTGTTCTGGTCTGTAGTCGGGCCTGTTCCTGCAGGCGCCGCGTCGCGGAATCGGCGGCGTCGGGCATCTGGGCGAGGGCATCAATGGTGAAGATGCCGTTTTCCATGAGCTTCTTGCGCCGCGTGATTCTCATGCCCGCCACCATCAGCAGGTCCCGGTGGAGGCGCACTTGTTCTTTGCAGTAGTCGCAGCGGCCGCATGCGGTGACTCCGGGCGCGCCCCATTCGATAGGCTCCAGCCGCGATCGGTGCGTGTCCGTCAAAGCGAGGAAGCGGTCCCGGCGTTCGCGGAAGACCGGCAAGACGTCGGCGAGCCGGTGGTCGCTGTGCACGTAGTCGAAGCCGCCCCGGCCGTCCGATCCAGCAGACTCCCGCTGAATCGTAGCCCCGAGGACAAGGGTCAGATCCGGGGCCGGTGTGATTCCCGCCTTGAGCAGCTGATCGCCGTAGGCAGCCAATTGCAGCAGGGCCGTGACTTTGGCGTGGCGGGCGAGCTTGGTGTCGTACACGGCGTAGCTGCCATCCGGCTGCTTGACGAGGAAATCGGACCGTCCGTGAAACTGGCCGTCGAAGAACGCGGCCTGGAAGACCACATCCGCGCCCGATCGCAAAGCCTCGATCGATTCCGCATGCTTGGCTTGCAAGGTGGCGCGGTCCATCGCTTCGGCGGGAACGACGTCGAACACGCCCTTGCGCGTGAGCGGATCCCAGGTGCCGAACTCGGCCACGAAACGGTCCAGCACCCTGTGCTCGTGGACGTCGCCGAGCGCGGCGGTGCGCTCCAGCATTTCGTCGACGTCGAAGGCCGGCTTCTGCGAGAGGCCCAGCTTCTCGTCCAACTTGCGCAGCAACTGGTACTCGCACGTGGAGGCCGTGACGAGGTCGCTGGCGGAAAACACCAAATCCTGCGCTTGCCCTGCATCTTCTGAATCGAGAAAAAACACCGTGCCCCCAGACCTTTGAGCTGATGATGCCAAGCTATCAGTGCGGTCCGACAGTAAGGCAGCCCCGGCAAGGGACCAAGGCAGTGGGGGTCAGCCGCTGAAGCGGATGGTGATCACGAGGCCGATGAGCGCGACCACGCCGGCCAGGATCATGGCTGCCCTGGGATTGCCGAAGTTGAGGGTCCATCCCAGGCCGAAGCGCCGCGGAACCATGAGCGCGTGGTCTTCGCGGTTGACGTAGAACAAGCCGCTCCGCCAGTATTTGTCGTCCTCCCGGTGGGTCAGTCCGGCCAGGGAAACCGTGGTGGATCGGTCCGCAGTTCGGTATCCACCGCGATGACTTGGTGCGCTCCCTCATATCAACCTCCGGCGGCCTTCGCGGCCTGGATCTCGTGGTTGGCAAGGAAGAAGCAGCCATACCAGGCCCCGACGAGCACCAGCACGGACATCGGCAAGAGCAACGTTTCGCCGGTAACGCCATAAATGGCAAGGCAGACCCCGATGGCGACGATACCGCTCAGGAGAACCCGCCAGCGATAGATGCGGGTCTGCCTGACCACTGTAGGGTCCTCGGCACGCCGGGCCGGTACCCGGACCCCGAAAGGCACCGTCGGGCTGTTGATCGCGGGCAGGACCAGCGCGATGGCGAGCACCAGTGCCGCCAACGCGGAGCTCAGGACTATGGCGACGGTCATGGTGTTTCCTCTGGCTGCGTGGTTCCAAATGAATCGAGTATCGACCGGCAGGACGTGAGAACTTCCTCGGCCGAAAGTCCGCGGGCGACGGCTTCGGCGAGCAGGGTCCGTGCCCTCGCCGTCCACTCCGCGTCGAACGGCGGGTCCGCGACCGCCGGGGTCACCACCGCGCCGGTCTTGCGGTTGAGCTGGATCAGGCCCTGCTGGCGCAACAGGTCATAGGCTTTGTTCACGGTGTGGAAATTGATCCCGAAGTCCGCAGCGAGGGTCCTGGTGGCCGGCAACGAACTGCCTTCGACCAGCACGCCGTCGGCGATTGCCTCCACGATTTGGTCCCGCAGCTGCTGGTAGATCGGCACGTCGCTGGCCAGGTCTACGTTGAGGATCATGACTCCCACCTCCGTCTTTATTATATAAGTTATAGAACAACTAGCGGAAGATCCCCTCCTCCCCGAAAGCAGGCTCCGAATGACCAAGTCTGACGCCCAAGCCGCCCAAGATCCCGCGTTCGAAGCCGCGTACCAGGCAGCCCAAAAGAGCCTTCGCGAAGGCGGCATTCCCATCGGCGCAGCTCTCGCCCGTGGTGGGCTGGTGATCGCGAGCGGGCACAACGAACGTGTCCAGAACGGCGATCCCATCGCCCACGGGGAAATGTCGGCCCTCCGCGCAGCCGGCCGGCAGAAGAGCTACCGGGACACCACCCTCTATACGACCCTCGCTCCGTGTGCCATGTGCACGGGCACCATCATCCAGTTCAAAATCCCGCGCGTGGTGGTGGGGGAGGCCCGCACCTTCGGCGGCGAATTCGAGCTGCTGCGGTCCCGGGGCGTAGAGGTGGTGGTCCTCGATGACCAGCGGTGCGTGGACATGATGCGCACGTTCCAGGAAGAGAATCCGGAACTGTGGGCCGAGGACATCGCCGAGTAGGACCGGCGCGAGCAGCGGGAAAACCGGCGAATCAAACGGCATCTGGCCACAGCCGAGGCCCAAGCGTAGGCTGACAGCATCGGCGTCGGTGCCGGGGGTCCGCGTCGATACCCAATCGATCAAGGAGGACTCATGAGTGTTGTGCGCGAATTCATGACCACCAATGCCCAGTGCGTCAAAGAAGAGCAGTCGCTGCGTGACGCGGCTGTCCTGATGCGCGATCTGGACGTGGGTTCGCTGCCCATTTGCGGCAACGATGGAAGACTCAAAGGATTCATCACTGACCGCGACATTGTGGTCAGGTGCGTTGCTGAGGGACTGGATGCTGACCGGCTCACCGCGGCAGATCTCGCCCAGGGCACGCCGATCTGGATCGATGCAGATGCCAGCATCGACGCAGCCATCGACCTGATGGAAAAGCACCAGATCCGGCGCCTTCCGGTCATCACCGACCACAAGTTGGTGGGCATCATCAGCCAGGGCGACATCGCCCGCAACTACACCGAGGAGCGCGTAGGCGAATTGGTGGAGCACATCTCCGCCAAGACCCCCATGGCGCAACTGGGCTAACCGCAACTTTCGCACCCATCAAGCGTCACGGCCCGCCGGCCGTGGCGCTTCCGTGTGCGGGTACTCCGCTCCGTCTTTAGCCACGGCGAACCCCGTAAGGCAAAATGTCATGGTGACCCATCTTCCCCAAAGCCAGTCAGCACAGCCCCAGTCGGCAGACGCCGCCATCTACGCACTGATCGCCGAAGAGCTCGGTGTGAAGGCCTGGCAGGTCAAGGCCGCGGTTGAATTGCTCGACGCCGGATCCACCGTCCCCTTCATCGCCCGGTACCGCAAGGAAGTCACCGGGACGCTCGATGACACCCAGTTGCGCGAGCTCGAGGAACGGCTCCGGTACCTGCGGGACCTGGAGGACCGCCGTCGAACGGTGCTTGAGGCGATTGCCGCCCAAGGCAAGCTGACTCCCGAACTGGAGGCCGCCGTCGTCGGGGCGGACACCAAGTCGCGGCTGGAAGACATCTACCTTCCCTTCAAGTCCAAGCGCCGCACCAAAGCGCAGATCGCCCGTGAGGCCGGCCTCGAGCCGCTTGCCGAGGCGCTTCTCGCGAACCCGCAGCTCGAACCTGAGCGCGAGGCCGCGAAGTACCTCAATGCCGAGCACTCCATCGACGACGCCTCCGCGGCGCTCGCCGGTGCGCGCTCGATCCTCGTGGAGCGGGTCTCCCAGGATCCCGATCTCGCCGAGACGCTGCGCGAGCGCTTGTGGACGCAGGGGCGGATGGTTTCGCGTGTGAAGAAGGGAAAGGAACTCGAGGGGCAGAAGTTCAAGGACTACTTCGAGTTCTCCCAAGTGCCTTCCGGCATGCCCGGCCACCGCGTGCTCGCGCTCTTGCGTGGCGAGAACGACGGCGTCCTGGAGCTTGATCTCGCCGAGGCAGAACCAGCCGACGACGACGCCCTGGCCGCCGCTCGCGGCCGGTACGAGAACGCTGTGGCCAAGTGCCTCGGGGTCGCCGATCGTGGCCGGCCCGCCGATGCGTGGCTTGTGCAGACGGCACAGATCGCTTGGCGCTCGCGGATCCTGGACCGTTTGAGCAACGACTTGCGCGGCCGCATGTTCGCTCAAGCCGAGGACGAAGCCGTGCGGGTCTTCGCCGCTAACCTGCGCGATGTGCTCCTTGCAGCCCCGGCCGGAAACCGCGCAACGCTGGGCCTGGACCCGGGATTGCGTACGGGCGTGAAGGTGGCCGTCGTCGATGGTACCGGCAAGGTCGTCGCCACCGATACCGTCTATCCGCACGCCCCGGCCAAGAAGTGGGACGAGGCCTTGGTGACGCTGGAGCGCTTGGCGCGGCAGCACGGCGTCGAGCTCGTGGCGATCGGCAACGGCACGGCGTCGCGCGAGACGGACAAGCTCGCGGTGCAGCTCATCAAGTCGCTGGCTGCGTCCGGCGGTGCCACGCTGCAGAAACTCGTGGTGTCCGAGGCGGGTGCGTCGGTGTACTCGGCGTCCGCGCTCGCGGCCGCGGAACTGCCGGGAATGGACGTGTCCCTGCGCGGGGCCGTTTCCATCGCCCGACGTTTGCAGGATCCGCTGGCCGAATTGGTGAAGATCGAGCCGAAGTCGATCGGTGTGGGTCAGTACCAGCACGATGTCACGGCGGCGAAGCTGGACCGTTCGTTGGACGCCGTCGTCGAAGACTGCGTGAATGCGGTGGGCGTGGACGTGAACACGGCGTCGCCCGCGCTGCTGGCCCGGGTGGCCGGCGTCGGGCCGCTCCTGAGCGAGAACATCGTTGCGTACCGCAATGAGAACGGCCCCTTTGCCAAGCGGGCCGACCTCAAGAAGGTGCCGCGGCTGGGTGCGAAAGCATTTGAGCAGTGTGCGGGCTTCCTGCGGATCACCGGGGGAGCGGAACCGCTCGACGCGTCCAGCGTCCACCCGGAAGCGTATTCGGTGGCCCGGAAGATCGTGGCCGCCGCGCGTGGAGCTGCCGTGTCATCGCTCGATCCGCAAGCGTTCGTGGATGGGACGTTCGGCCTGCCCACCGTGCGCGACATCATGTCCGAGCTCGAGAAGCCGGGCCGAGACCCTCGCCCGGCCTTCGCTGCAGCGACGTTCTCCGAGGGCATCGAGAAGATTTCCGACCTCAAACCCGGCATGATCCTGGAAGGCACGGTCACCAATGTGGCGGCGTTCGGGGCTTTCGTTGATGTCGGAGTGCACCAGGACGGCCTGGTCCACGTGTCCGCGCTCTCCAACAAGTTCGTGTCCGATCCCCGTGAGATCGTGAAGTCCGGACAGGTCGTCCGCGTGAAGGTCCTTGAGGCAGACCCGGAGCGGAAGCGGATTTCGCTGACCTTGAGGCTCGACGACGAACCCGGCACCCCAGGTGACTCCGGTTCGCGCGGTGGCTCCGGTTCCCGCGGCGGCGGGCGTGACCGCGGCCCGCGTGGTGGCGAGCGTGGCGAGCGGCGTCCGGCACCGCAGGCTGGACAGGGCCCGAAGGGGGCCCCGGCGAAGGCGGCCCCCGCGAAGGCGGCTCCTCAAGCGCCGGTCAACACGGCCATGGCGGAAGCGTTGCGCCGGGCCGGGCTGGGGAAGTAGCCACAGCCGCCTATCCCCTGCGGTGATTTCGAAGCAATGCTGCCGATTCCCGAAGCATGAGTGGCATCATGTAGGAGATCAGAAGCGTTAGCCTGTGCCAGGGGGGGCCATGTTTCGAACGCGCGGGCAAAGGAAGAAGACACGGACGTTCAGGCCTCGATGGTGGTTGTACGCCATCTTCGCCATGGAGTTGTGTGTTGCCTTGGCGGTGGGCCTGCCGTACCTCTTCGGCGATGACTCTTGGGAGGCCTGGGGATGGCCTGTCTGGATTGCGGACGTTTTTTCGTTGCTCGTGGTGCCGGTTGTGGTTTTCGCATCGTTTTCCTTGGTACGCCAGCAGCTCCGGGAGCGGGCTGAAGCGTCCCGGACCACGCGCTTGATGGATACGGTGCTGACCACCAGCCGGGAGTGGTTGTGGGCCATAGGACCTGACGGGCGCTTCACCTTCTCCAGCCCGGCGGGCGTGGAGTTGACCGGATACGAGCCTTCAGAATTACTAGGCAGGCATTTCCGGCTGATCATTGACCCTGATGATCTGGCCGACGCCCTGCAAGGAAGGGCTTCCACCGAGGACGCTGCCGCCGGCTGGTCCGGACTTCACGCCGTGTGCCGCCACAAGGACGGCAGCAGGGTTCTGGTGGAGGTATCCGGAAGAACGCTTCGCGACGCCGCGGGACGCCCTGCTGGTTTCGAAGGAACCAGCAGGGCGCTTGACCCCGGGACGGCGGACACGCTGGCTACCGGCGAGATCAGGAGCCGGGTCGAGGGGGTGCTCGCCGGGCGTTCCTTGATGACGGCATTCCAACCCATCCGCTCCCTGGAATCAGATTCAATCGTTGGGGCTGAAGCCTTGACCCGGTTCCCGGGCTCTCCGGATATTTCCCCGGAGGTGATGTTCGCTGAGGCGACGGCTGTCGAATTGGATGTTGAGCTTGAGATTCTTGCCCTCGAGACCGCACTTGCGGCTGCGAAGGGGCTGCCACTCTCGTTGTCGGTTTCCGTGAATCTCTCACCCCGGGCATGCCTGGACGCGAGACTCTCCGATATTCTCGAGCACTCTGGAATATCGACCAGCCGGATCGTGCTCGAGGTGACGGAACGCCACCACGTTGTTGACTATGGTCCCCTCGCAGCGGCACTTGCACCTTTGCGCTGCCGCGGCTTAAGGATCGCAGTTGATGACGCCGGTGCGGGTTTTGCTTCCATGCGCCACGTCCTGTTGCTCAAGCCTGATGTGATCAAGCTGGACAGGGAAATCATTGCCGGCATCGATACTGACCCGGGCCAACGGGCCTTGGGGGCGGCCATGGTCGGCTTCGCGAAGGAAATCGGGGCAGCTTTGGTCGCCGAGGGGATCGAAACCGAAGCTGAGTTGAGCGCGGTGGCGGAGCTCGGCATGACCGCCGGGCAGGGCTACCTTCTCGGGCGGCCCTCGGTGCGGCCAGAGGACTGGGCGCAGTGGGGTGAGGCGCCCAACTAACTCGCATTTGTTGTCGTTTTGAGGCTTGAGAACGACACCTACTGCGAGTTAGTTGCGTTAGGGATGGCCTGAGCTGGCACTCATCGGGAACCAGAGTATTCACCAAACGGCCTAGCGGGCATCTCCGATGAAACTGTTACTCATTCGTCCCAAGCAAGAGCGGCACGGTTGGGGAAGTAGCTTCTCCGGCGCCTACTCGTGTGTCACGAAGCC
The DNA here is from genome assembly GCF_058781765.1 of Arthrobacter sp. FW306-1B-G06A. Classification (NCBI taxonomy): domain Bacteria; kingdom Bacillati; phylum Actinomycetota; class Actinomycetes; order Micrococcales; family Micrococcaceae; genus Arthrobacter; species Arthrobacter sp. FW306-1B-G06A. The sequence continues at coordinate 18,521 of NZ_JBYSXB010000058.1, forward strand.
GGTGATGTCGGATGGGCTCCGGAGTCCGGGGAGGGAGCGGGAGCCTTCTGCCACGGCCAACGCCCGGTAATCTCAAGCTCGATGGAGAAGCTCAAGAACGTCCGGATCAGCACGATGACCGCCAGCACCCCCACGCTCTCAAAGGTGGGGGTGACTGCGACTGTACGAATGATGTCCGCGGCCACCAGAAATTCGAGGCCAAGCAGAATGGAGCGTCCCAGAAGCTGCCTGTAGGAGCGGTACACCGAAAGCGGCGCCGAGCTTGCAGGCAGGCGTTTGGGCTTGTAACCGCGCAGGGCAAGGGGTATTGACGCGATAGCTCCCACAACCATCACTGCCACACCCGCAAAGTCCATGTACCGGCCGACAGCCTCGATGATTTGCTGGAAATCCATCAGTCCCCTTGTCCCAGGCTAGGGTGCCGGGATCGGGAAGAACGCCCGAGGATCCTGCAGCAACGCGGGGTAGTCGAAGTCCGTGCGGTCGATGATCTTGGTGACCTCGAAGTTGCGGCCGAAACGGCCGTCTTCCAAAGTGATGGGGCGGCCATGGATCTTCCCCAAGGCGAACTTGGCGCCGCCCTCGATGGGGACGAGAACTGGCGTGTTGCCGGGGAGCGTCCGGAAGGCCTCATCTTGGCGCTGGCGATTGCGCGTGGGCTTCTTCACCAGCTGCTTCGGGGCCTTGCGGGCGGTCTTGCCCGGACGGCGGGACGTTTCCGAGGCATAAACGAATTGGTAGCCGTCGCCCTCACTGTTCGCGGCCTTCGCCTTGCCTGCTGCCGGCATCCCCACCTTGTCGATCTTCTCGGGTTCGACGTCGCCCACCGGAGCGCGAAGCACCCAGATGAAGTCGTCGTAGGGGTCTTCGGGGATGAACTCGTGACTGGGCTCGGGCCAGAGGTACTCGAGGTCGTTCGGAGTGTCCGGGAAGAGCTCGGCGTAGAAGCGGGGCTCCTTTTGGAGCAGCTTGGAGCGGTGGCTCAGGTGGAAATCGGCGTCGCCCAGCCACGGCGGCATCGGAATCTTGGAGGCGTAGTCCGGGTGGGCTGCCTGGGGTGCGAACTCGGTGATGCTGGCGCGGGTGTTGTCCGGATTGCCGCGGGCGACCCATTCGTCCACCATGGCCAGGCCGTAGAGGGTGAGCGCGGGAACGTAGCCCATCCACATGCGGATAGCGGGGTGGGAGGGCCGGCCGAACTCGGGGATCACCAGTGCGCGAAGGATCTGCAGTGCTTCGACACGCTGCTTGCCAAGCCTTGCGGTGTCCAAGACGGCAGCACTTTGCTTGAAATCGGGGAACGGGAGGAAGGTCTGCATCCTTTCAGTTTGGGGGCCGAACGGCGTAGATCCAAGTTGACGCGGTGTGGCCTTCCCCTCGCTCGTGTTATTGGCGCCCTTTGATCGCTGTTTGCCGGGCGCTCAGATGGGGCGCGTCCAGTATTCGTCCTAGTCTTGTCGAGTGGAAACTTTTGGCGAATCGACGACGGCGGCACCTCCGGTTGCCGAACTGCACCTACACATCGAAGGGACGCTTCAGCCCGAGCTGATTTTCGCGCTCGCGGAACGGAACGGGATTGAGCTTCCGTACGCGGATTTGGACGAGCTGCGCGCAAGGTACGAGTTCACGGATCTGCAGTCATTCCTTGATCTGTACTACGCCAACATGGCCGTGTTGCGCACCGAGCAGGATTTCGCGGACATGACCAGGGCCTATTTGGCACGTGCCGCGGCCGGTGGCGTGCGGCACGTCGAGGTCATGATGGATCCGCAGGCGCACATCTCGCGCGGCGTGGCCCTCGAGACGTGCGTGAACGGTGTGGCGTCCGCGCTCGCGACGTCGGTGGAGGACTTCGGCGTCTCGACGCTCCTGATTGCCGCGTTCTTGAGGGACATGTCCGAGGAATCTGCGCTGGAGGTTTTGGATCAGCTTCTGGCCATGAAGGCGCCGATTGCCGGCATCGGCCTGGACTCGGCTGAGGTGGGCAATCCGCCGTCGAAGTTCGAGCGACTATACCGCCGCGCGGCGGAGGCCGGACTGCGACGGATCGCGCACGCGGGCGAGGAAGGCCCGGCTTCGTATATTTACGAGGCCCTCGATCTGCTCGGCGCGGAGAGGATCGACCACGGCATCCGTTGCATGGAAGATACGGCTCTGGTGGAACGGTTGGTGGCAGGCCAGATTCCGTTGACCGTGTGTCCCTTGTCCAACGTCCGGCTGCGCGCGGTGGACACCTTGGCTGATCACCCTTTGCCTGCGATGTTGGCAGCCGGGCTGAATGTCAGCGTGAACTCGGACGATCCCGCGTACTTTGGCGGCTATGTGGACGACAACTTCGAGCAGCTTGTCGCCGTGCACCGGTTGTCCATTGCGGACCGGGCACGCCTGGCCGCGAACTCGGTGCGTTCGTCGTTCGCGGACGAGGCCCGGAAGGCTGAGCTGCTGGCCGAGGTTTCGGAGTGGGAGAAGGCTGCCGGGGAGTAGGGGAGGCCCTCGAGGGTACCCCAAACGCCAGCTACTGACCGGTACCCGAGAGCTATCCATCACTTGCCGGCGTTTGGGCGTAATAGTGGGTCACGACACACGGTGTTTACCAAGAACAGTCGCCAGAATTTACAGAACATTGGCAGACTGCTGAAGGAATGTTCGCCGTTGAAGGAGACCCAGTGGCCAAGTCCACCGTCGAAAAAAGCAGTGCCCGTCTCAAGACCGTCCTGGACGTCTTGGCTGAGGGAACGTGGTCCGAGAAGTCGTTGAATGCCGGCGAGATCCTGGCAGAGGCGATAGTCCGTGTCCCGCTGGATGAGCGTGAGAGTGAGCTGCTCAGTGGAGGCATTCCGCGCGGCCATAAGAGCCTGACGACGGAGACAGCGAAGCTGGTCAAGGCTGGCTGGCTCGTCAAGGGCCGTTCGGGCTGGACCATCACCGACGACGGCCTGCGTGCCACGGTCGCTTTCGCCAAGCCGGACGAGTTCGTCACGGCGCTGACTGAGGGCATCCCCGTCCCGGCAGATACCCCGCTTCCCACAGCTCCCGTCAAGAAGGCTCCCGCCAGGAAGACCGCGGCCAAGAAGGCTCCCGCAGTGGAAAAGGCACCTGCTGCCAAAGCCGCAGCAACGAAGGCCCCCGCCGCCAAGGCAACGCCCAAGAAAGCTGCAGCACCCAAAGCGGCTGCCGCCGTCGAGAAGCTCAAGCAGCCGTCCGCCGTCGCGATCGCTGGTGACTTCAACACGATTCTCGGCGCGCCGGAGGACTGGGCTCCGCAATACGACGAGGTGCAGATGAAGTTCAACGCCCGTCGCAAGGTGTGGACCCTCGCCGCCACGTTGCCTGCCGGTTTCTACACGTACAAGATCGCGCTGAACCGTTCGTGGGACGAGAACTACGGCGCGTTCGGCGCACGTGACGGTGCCAACCACGAGCTAAAGCACGACGGCGGCAAGGTCACCTTCACGTACGACCACGCCACACGCGACATCGTCACGGCTTAGCCGGTTCTCCCACGTTTTCTCCAAGTCCACATGCGACTTGGAGAAAACGCGGGAACAAGCGCCCAGGCTCCGAGGTTAGGGTAGGTCAACAGAACCTAACCGAGGAGCTAGCGATGACCGATGCCACTTTCCGCCACAACGTTGACCGCGAACGCTTTGAGGTGCTCGTTGACGGCCACGTCATCGGGAAGGCCGCGTACAAGGCGTACGACGACGGCGGGTCCCCGCAGCGGATCTTCTACCACACCGTGATCAACGAGGAGTTCGGCGGACAAGGGCTTGCGGGCAGGCTCGCCGAGGTGGCCCTGAACGAGACCATGAGCGAGGGACTCCGGATTGTGCCGGTGTGCCCTTTCATCAAGAAGTTCCTCACCAAGCACCCGGAATACGCGGCGAACGTTACTGCCCTGACGCTGGCGCACCTGGAGTACCTCAACGCGGCCCTCGTCCCCGCTGCCAGGGCCTAAAACCGCGGGTCGCGCCGCCGTCGAGCCTCACGAATACATCAATGAACCGGGAGTCGTCAGGACTTCGCCGGTCTCCAGCCAGGTCTTGAGGCCGGAGAGGATCATCGGCCAACCGCCGTAGATCTGGTCGTTGCCGCCTTCGCGCAGGTCGCTGTGGGTGACGGTCAGGTGGCAGGAATCGCCGACCGGTTCGATCTCCCACGTGACGCGTGATGTGCCCTCGGCTTTGACGTCCTCACCCCAGAGCGCGCGCATGGTCTGCACGAGCCGGCGCGGGGGATCGACCTCCACGTTTTCGCCTTCGCCCAGGACCATTCCGTTCGCCTTGGGATTGTGCATCTCGTAGTGGCCGCCCGGCGTCCAGTCGGCAGTGTGGGTGTTGCCGAACTGGTACTTGCTGCGGGTGTCGCTGTCCGTGATGGCTTCCCAGAGCCGCTCCGGAGTGGTCTTGATGTAGATTTCGAAGATCTTTTCCACGGGACTTTCCAATCTGGTCTTGAGGTCGCTCAACGCAGCGGCCCATGGTTCTGCATATTTGCTCACCCAGCGGTCGTGGACGAGCCTGATGGGTACCGGATTCAGGTAGTGGAGCTTTTCGCGACCACGACGGCGGGTCACAACCAGCCCGGCTTCCTCAAGGATCTTGAGGTGCTTCATGATCCCGAAACGGGTCATGTCGAACCGTGCTTCAAGCGCGCTGAGCGTCTGCCCGTCCTCGCGGAACAGCTCGTCGAGCAGATCCCTGCGGGTGGGGTCGGAAAGTGCCTTGAAGACGGCGTCCATGCATTCAGAATAGGTGACCATTTGGTCACATGTCAACGGATTTTGGCGGACTGGGTCCGGCGCATTTCCTGCGTGGGCGGGTTTATGTCCGGGT
>NZ_JBYSXB010000059.1:0-23068 GCF_058781765.1 Arthrobacter sp. FW306-1B-G06A
CGCATTTGTTGTCGTTATGAGCCCTCAAAACGACAACAAATGCGAGTCAGTTGGGCTGGGAAACGACGGTCATCTGACATATTGGCCAGATCCGGGTCACGGATTGGGCGCACGTTCAACCACAGTGCCACGATAGAACGATGCTTGAGGCAACAACCAACCCCGCAGAAGCCCCCGTCCTGAATCCGGCACTGGCCGCGGAAGCCAAAATCGCCAGGATCGCGGTCACGGTCTTTCCCGTCCTCGTGGTCCTCGCCGGAGTGGCCGGTTTCCTGCTTCCCGACGCCTTCAAACCACTGGCACCAAGCGTTCCGTTCTTGCTGGGCATCATCATGTTCTGCATGGGCCTGACCCTTACCCCTCCGGACTTCGCATCGGTGGCCAAACGCCCGTGGGCCGTGGTTCTGGGCATCGTGGCCCACTACGTCATCATGCCGGGTGCTGGTTGGCTGATCGCGGTCGCGCTCAACCTGGAACCCCAGCTGGCAGTGGGCCTGATCCTGGTGGGCTGCGCGCCGTCGGGCACGGCCTCCAACGTGATGGCTTTCCTGGCGAAGGGTGACGTTGCGCTGTCGGTGGCCGTCGCCTCCGTTTCCACCCTCATTGCCCCGATCGTGACCCCTTTGTTGGTGTTTTTCCTCGCGGGTTCCTTCCTGAACATCGATGCCGGCTCCATGGTCCTGGACATCGTCAAGACGGTCCTCCTCCCGGTCATCGGAGGGCTGGCGGCCCGACTCTTCCTCAAGAAGCTCGTGCGCAAGGTGCTGCCGGCACTTCCCTGGGCATCCGCCGTCGTGATCTCACTGATCGTCGCCGTGGTGGTGGCGGGTAGCGCCGGCAAGATCGTTGCCGCGGGCGGCATCGTCTTCCTCGCGGTGGTTCTCCACAATGGCTTCGGCCTCGGCCTGGGCTACCTGGCGGGCAAGCTGGGCCGCCTCGATGGCAAGGCACGCCGGGCCCTCGCATTCGAGGTGGGCATGCAGAATTCCGGTCTTGCCGCCACTCTTGCGACCGCGCACTTCACGCCCCTGGCAGCGTTGCCGTCGGCCGTATTCTCCCTGTGGCACAACGTTTCCGGTGCCATCGTCGCGGCCTGGCTGGCCCGGAAGCCGCTCAAGGAGGGCTGACAGCTACGGCGTCTTGAACTCCCAAGGCGCCGCCTTGGTGGTTCCCGCGCCGATGGTGCGTCCTGCGAGCCGGTCAAGGAGCAGTGTGATGGCTCCTTCGAGCGCTTCCGGTTCCGGAGTCCCGCCCGCGGATCCGGGGGCCAGGACATCGAACCCGGCAGGCTGCATCGTGTCCGAAATGATGACCTGGGCTACTCCGCGCCTGGCCAACTCCCCCACCGTGAGGTCAAGAAGGGTGCCGGGCGGGAGAGCCCCGATGATGGCGCCGTCGGCACCGCCGGAGAGCATGAACCGCCGCCACCCTTCGCCGATGAGGATCACGGGCAAGTAGCCGTGCTGAGGCAAAATGCGTGCGGCGGCCGTTGCCAAGGCCCGGTCCCACGGCCATTCCAAGTCTCCGATGGCGATCGCCACGAGGTCGGTCTTGCCGCGGCGCATTCCGCGGGCCGCTTGATTTGGTACGTAACCCAGTTCCTTGGCCGCGGCCTGGACGCGCTCTTGTGTTGCTTCGCTGATGCGGGTGGTGCCACCGAGGCGCCCGGACAAGACGTAGGACACGGTGGTGAGGGAAACGCCGGCGCTCTTGGCGACGTCCCGGATGGTCGGCTTCGCTCCAAGTCCCATGGCCTAGCGCTTTCCTTTCTTGCGGGAGCCCTTGCCCCGGCCCTTGTCCGGGTTCGGGGCATAGCGCTGAGCGACTGCCGGCTTTTTGGCGCCGGTGCCGCGGCGGTCCGGCTTGGGTGCCTTCTTGGGCTTCTCCTGCTGCGCCGAAGGCTGCCTCGAGCTCTGGGCGGTTCGCCCCCGGACGATGCCAATGAATTCCTCGATGACCTCGCTTGAGGAGTCGCTCGGCCAGGCCAGGGCGATCTGCGTCCCTTCGGCCCCGGTCAGGCGCCGCGCTACCGTGTCCTTGACGTTGAAATGCCGGGCCACCGACATCGGTAGGATCACGAGACCGGCGCCCGAGGCCACCACCTGCATGGCCATCTCCGGCCCGCCCATCGCGGCGACATCCAGGAAGTTCTCCTCCGCGAGGTCCTCCAACGCCACCTCTTCGAACACCGAGATTTCGTGGCCCTTCGGGGCCACCACCACAGGCTGCTCTTCGTAGAGCGGGATGACGTGGAGTCCGTCGCGATCCACCGGCAGGCGGACAAAGCTGAGCTCCGCGGAACCGTCGCGCAGGACGTCCAGCTGCGCGCCGTCGTCGGACATGAACGAGTGCAGCGGAACGTCGGGCATGCGCTCTTCCCAGCGCCGGATCCATTTCCCGGGCGTCACGCCGGCGACGTAGGCGAAAGTCAGCCCCTGGGGGCCGCTTGTTTCGGCGTCGGAGGCGTCGGGGACGCCGACGGCGGGCAGGGATTCTTGATCGGATGGCACCAGTTCACAGTACCGCGCGGGCGGTAGCCAACGCAGCGCCCGCGCAAGCTACGCCGCGTACACCTGGACCGCCGTGGCCTTCACCACGAAGAAGACGCGCGAGCCAGGCTCCAGTCCCAGCTCGGCGGACGCAGAGGGCGTGATGTCCGCTGCCAGATCGCCGGCCCGGACCCTGATATGGTCCCCATGCGGTTCAAGATCAGTGATTGCAACCGGGAACGAGTTGCGCGGGCTGCCGTGGGCGGCGTCCAGGAAGATGGAAACGGCCGACGGCGGGAAAGCGGCGACGCCGGGCTCGCCCGGTTCCGCTTCGTCATCGAGGTGTCCCGCGACATGAAGATCGGGAAGCTCCGCGGTGGCGAGCGTCCTGAGTCCGTCCTCCGTGACGGTGCCGGACATGAGGTTCACTCCGGCCAGACCAGCGGCGAACTGGCTTCGTGGACGCCGGAAGACCTCGCGGGTGGCGCCTTCTTCCACAATCCTGCCCTTGTCCATGACGATTACGCGGTCCGCGAGCATGAGCGCATCCAGGACGTCGTGGGTAATGATCAGGGCCCGACGCCCGAACAGGACGCGTTTCAGGAGCCGGCGCAAGTGCGGAGCGGCGTGGATGTCCAGGGCGGACATGGGTTCGTCAAGGAGCAGCAATTCGGGACTGGCCGCCAACGCGCGGGCCACCGCAACACGCTGGGCTTGTCCCCCGGACAGCTGCCCGGGCTTCCTCCCGGCGAACTCCATGACGTCGACTTCGGCAAGCCAGTACCGCGCGGTTTCGCGTGATTCCGCCCGGGAAGCGCCTGCACTGCGCGGGCCGAAAGCCACGTTGTCGAGGACGCTCAGGTGCGGGAAGAGCAACGGTTCCTGGGCCAACAGTGCCGTACCGCGAAGGTGTGGAGGGGTCCATACCCGGCTGCCGCCGTCGAGGTCGAAGAGAACCTGGTCCCCTAGACGGGCAGAGCCGGCATCCGGCCGCACGAGTCCGGCCGCGACGGACAGAAGCGTCGACTTTCCGGCCCCGTTGGGGCCGAGGATCGCCACGGTTTCCGCTTGCCCAACGCTCAATGACACGTCGAGGTTTCGGGCACGAACGGTGGCGTCGATGTGGAAACTCACGCGGCGGCCTCCGCGGGAATGTCTGCGCGGTGGGGACGCCGGTAAGACAGTCCGACGACGATCACCGCCACGGCGACAAGCACGAGTGAAAGGGCGACGGCGGCGTCCGCGTCGGTCTCGCGCTGCAGGTAGATTTCGAGAGGCAATGTCCGAGTGACACCTTGCAGGCTCCCCGCGAAAGTCAGCGTGGCCCCGAACTCGCCCAGGCTGCGGGCAAAGGACAATACCGCCCCCGACGCAAGACCGGGAAGGACCATGGGTACGGTCACGCGGCGCAGGATGGTGGTGGGGCGGGCGCCGAGCGTCGCGGCAACGGCTTCGTATCGGTTGCCGGCCGTCCGCAAGGCACCCTCGAGGCTCACCACCAGGAACGGCAAGGCGACGAACGTCTGGGCCAGGACCACCGCCGTCGTCGAAAAGGCGATCTGGATGCCCGCGAGCTCAAGGCTCTTGCCCAAGAGACCCTGCCGCCCGAACGTGTAGAGCAGCGCGATGCCGCCCACTACCGGCGGCAACACCAGGGGCAGGAGGACGAAGGCACGGAGGAGCCGCTGCCCGCGGAAGGGCCGGCGGGCAAGGACAAGGGCCAAGGGGATTCCGAAGACCACGCAGAGCGCGGTGCTCGCTGCTGAAGTGCGGAGGCTGAGGCCCAACGCCGTGAGCGAGGAATCGGAGGTCACTAGCGGGATGAATTGCGCCCAATTGACCTTTGCGACCATGGCGGCCAGCGGCAACAGGACGAACAAGCCGCCCACTACCGCAAGGCCATACACCCACCGTGGAATCCCGCTGAAGTTCATCTGCGCCTACGGTACGCCGGGGCTTGCGTCACCAGGACTTTCCGGGCGCCCCCGGCGACTCGTATGTGCGGCATGGATTCATCCTAGAACAGCGGCTGTGCCACTTCGCTGCGGGGGCGGATACCCTTGAACCATGACCTCTGCAAACTCCCAGTCCATGAAGCCGGCCACCGTTGCCAAGAAACTTGGCATCTACCTGCCTGCAACACCCCAGGAGTTCCAGGATTCGGAAATCACCCGCGCCGATTTCGCCGAGCTCCAGGCCAACGCCCCGGAGTGGCTCTCCGAGCTCCGCCGGACGGGTCCGCACCCGCGTCCCGTGGTGGCACAGAAGCTGAATGTCTCCATCAGCGGCCTCGCCCGCGGCGGAATCACCGAGCCCCTGACGACGGCGGAAATCACCGAACTGCTGGCAGCTCCCCCGCAGTGGCTCGTCGTCGAGCGCGCCACGCACGCAGCCGTGCGCTCCGAGGCAAAGCGCATCAAGGAAGAAGCTGCCAAAAAAGAAGCCACGAAGGACGCCAAGACGAACGCCGCTGCCAAGCGGGACGCGCCCAAGGCATCCAAGCGGGACCACGCTTAAGCTCCAGCCGGACTTCCGCAGCAAGGCAGGGCACCCCGGCCAGGGTGCCCTGCCTTGCTGCCCTTAAGCCCGATTCGGGCTCTCGCCTCCAGGCCATCCTCGGCGCATACTGATTTCAAAGGGATGCGCATTCGCGTGGAGGTGGTCCGATTGCCCGCCACAACTGGAATCCAGCTGACGGTCTGGGAGATCGGGCTGTGGGCGGTCTTGCTCACGTGCGCGGTGGCCTTCACCGTCAACACCGTCCGGAAAGCGGTCATCCACGCAGCCCCCGACGGCGGCCGCCTCGCCTTGCAGGCGCCCCTCGGCCAACGCGATCGGGAACCCGTCAAAGAGCCGGACGCCACCTTCTGGAACATCTTCGCCGGACTCGTGGTGATTGTCCCCGCAGTCGTCATCCCCGCGTTGGGCTCGCCCGCCGTCGGGCTCTTGATGCTCTTCCTCGCCACGGGTGCCGCTGCCACCGCCTTTGCTGTCGGCCGGAAACTGGAGCAGAAGCGTCAAAATCGGAGCGGTTTCACGGAAGCGGCAGCCCGTCACGACGCCCTCTTGGCCCGCTGGCAACGGTATGAGCTGGATCCCGCCAAGGGCATCGACTTCCCCGGCATGAGCGACGTCAACGTTCCGCAAACCGCCGCGTTGGTCCGTGCGCTGCAGGAAGCCCAACGCTGCCGCCTCACCGCGGGGACGGACTATGCCCGCGCCGTCGAGCGGTTGGATGTGGCGATGGCCGAAGCCGAAGCGGCGGCGGGCGTTTCCGCACCGTAACTGGCTGGCGTCGAGTGCCCGCTGCCTACGGAATTGCCCCGATGTGCACCAGGAGTTCGTGCTCGGCACCGTCGAGGTAGCGGCGCAACTCGGCTGCGGCCTCTTCCCGCTGTCCGTTGCGGATCTGGGCAACCAAGGCGGCGTTCCGTTCCACATAATGCCCGTGGAAGTCGGGAGTGGTGGCCATTGCGTGGAAGACCAATCGCATCTCGGCCAGCACTTTCTCCATCAATGCGTCCAGGGAGGCGCTTCCGGACAGCGACACCAAGGCCTTGTGCAACTCCTGGTTGGCGTCCGCCATGCCGGCCACCGATCCCTCGGCAAGGGCGGCCCGGGCTTTGTCGACGATCACGTCCATAGCGTCGAGGGCTCCGGCCGGGACATCGCCCCACAACACGGCCGCCGGCTCGATCAGGCGGCGCACCCGGTAGATTTCGCGGACGTCGTCCGCTCCCGGGGCGGCTACGAACACGCCGCGGTTGGGGATGCGCTGGACCACGGATTCACCGGCCAGCACCGTAAAGGCCTCCCGCAGGGTGTTCCGGGAAACGCCGAGCGCCTCGGACAGGGCTTGCTCGGAGAGCTTCGTGCCGGGCGGCAACAGGCCGTCGGAGATGCGCTGGCGAAGCTGGGCGGCAACCCAAGCCCCGGTATGGGCGTGGGTGGCGTGGCCGGCGTCGGCGATTCCTTGAAGCGCAGCGTTCATGGGCATGCCCCAAATCTACCGAACGGCGACCGTGCCAACCTCAGCCGATGCTCGCGAGCACTTCTCCGCGCCCGACGGCGGTGCCCGGCTCGTGCGGACCGCGCGCCACGGTGCCGGATCGGTGCGCCGGGACGGTGGTTTCCATCTTCATGGCTTCCAACACTGCCACGGGCTGTCCGACTTCCACTGCCGCACCGTCCTCAACCAGCCACTTCACCAGCGAGCCGGACATCGGCGAGGCGAGCCCGGCGTCGTCGGCCGCAACAGGCGAAGGGGCAGCAACGACGGACCCGCCACCGCCGCTCATCAGCGCTTCGAACAAGCGGAGGGGGAGCCCAAGCTGCACCGCTTTGCCGTCCAGCTCCACCGTGAACGTGCTGCGTTCGGAGCCGGGGACCACGCGGGCGATCTCGGGAGAGGCGGCCAGATCCTCGGCGAACTCGGTCTCGATCCACGTGGTGTACACGCCGAGCTTGTCCTCCGAGGTGAAGGCCTCGTGGCGGACCACGGCCCGATGGAAGGGAAGCACGGTGGGCAAACCCTTGATCTGCATCTCGTCCAGGGCAACCCGGGCGCGGCGCAGGGCCTGCTGCCGGTCCTCGCCTCGGACAATCAGCTTGGCCAGGAGGGAGTCATATTCCCCGGGAACCACTGATCCGGAGCGAACTCCCGAGTCCACGCGGATGCCCGGACCGGTGGGCGCTTCGAAGACTTCCACGGTACCGGGGCCGGGAAGGAAGCCGCGTGCCGGATCTTCGGCGTTGAGGCGGAACTCGAAGGCGTGTCCTGTGGGCTCAGGGTCCTCGGTCAGGGAGAGGATGCCGCCTGCGGCGATCCGAAACTGTTCGCGGACCAGGTCCACCCCGGAGGTTTCTTCGGTGACGGGATGCTCTACCTGCAGGCGCGTGTTGACCTCGAGGAAGGAGATGGTGCCATCCACGGCCACGAGGTATTCCACGGTTCCGGCGCCGTAGTATCCCGCCTCACGGCAAATGGCTTTGGCCGATTCGTGGATGAGCGTGCGCTGTTCAGGGCTCAGGAAGGGTGCGGGCGCCTCTTCCACGAGCTTCTGGTTGCGACGCTGCAGGGAGCAATCACGGGTTCCGAGGACCACCACGTTGCCGTGCATATCGGCCAGGATCTGCGCCTCAACGTGCCGCGGTTGGTCCAGGAAGCGTTCCACGAAGCATTCGTCACGTCCGAAGGCCGCCTTGGATTCACGCACGGCGGATTCGAAGGAGTCCTCGATGTCCTCCAGGCGCCGCGCAATCTTGAGCCCGCGGCCTCCCCCGCCAAAAGCAGCTTTGATCGCCACCGGCATGCCGTGTTCCAAGGCGAAGGCAAGTACTTCAGCGGCGTTGGCCACAGGACCGTCGCTGCCCGGCACAAGCGGAGCCCCTGCGCGGACGGCGATCTCGCGGGCCGTCACTTTATTGCCCAACTCCCGGATCGACTGCGGCGCGGGGCCGATCCACGTGAGGCCGGCGTCAATGACGGCCTGAGCGAAGTCGGCGTTCTCGGACAGGAACCCATATCCGGGATGCACGGCGTCGGCACCGGCACGGCGGGCGACGTCGATCAGCTTGGCGATGTCCAAGTACGTCTCGGCGCCGGTGGAACCGCGCAGCGCGTAGGCCTCGTCGGCGAACCGCACGTGGAGGGCATCGGCGTCGGGGTCCGAGTACACGGCAACAGACTGCAAGCCCTCGTCTGAGCAGGCGCGGGCAATCCGCACGGCGATCTCGCCGCGGTTGGCGATCAGGACCTTTTTCATGGCTGGGTTCCTTCGGAGACAGCGCCGGCAACGGCAGGTTCAAGTGGTTCAAGGGTTGCGGGGTCCACGATCGTGAACCGCACGGTATGGCCGGGCGGCAATTGCGCCGCCGTCGGCAGGTCTTCGGGTACGACGACGGCAATCACCGGATACCCGCCGGTCACCGGGTGGTCGGCCAGGAAGAGGACCGGGTGTCCGCTGGGTGGAACTTGGAGTGCGCCGGCAACCGTACCTTCACTCGGGAGCTCGCTGGCGCCGCGGTCGGGGTTCCGTTCGAGCGGACGGTTGCTTCCCGGCCTGAGCCGGACACCGATCCTGTTGGACTGTTCGGTGGTGAGCCAGTCCTCCTGCGTGAGCGCCTCCAGGGCCCGTGAATCAAACCAGTCGTCCCGCGGGCCCAAGGTGATCCGCAGCTCCGAAGAGACCGCTCCTAGCCGGAGCGTGGATTCCTCGGGGGCGCCGACCATCTGGAAAAGCGGCGCTCCTCCCACGGGGAGGCTGGTCCCGGCCGACAGTGGCGCGGGACCGATTCCGGACATCGAGTCGCTTGAGCGGCTGCCGAGCACCGGATCAACATCAATCCCGCCGCGGACGGCAAGGTAGCTGCGGGCCCCGAGGGTCGGATCGCCCAGGCTGAGGGATTCGCCGTCCAGGAGAGCGAAGGGCGCGCACATCGCGGCGCGGCGGGCCGGCGCCCCGGAGGCATCGCGGATTTCCATGGGGACCACCGCCCCGGCAACCGCGAGTACCTGGTCGCCGGCGGCCCGGACCGTGAGTCCGCCTAGCACCGTTTCCACAACCGCGGTACCGGGTTCGTTGCCCACCAGGCGATTGGCCTGACGCATCGATTGCTGGTCCACGGCGCCCGCCGCTGAGACTCCCAAGTCCCCCAGTCCAGGGCGGCCGAGGTCCTGGACCAGCGATTGCAGTCCGGGTGAGTCCACCACGAGGGCGGGTCCGGTGAATTCGCGGGCGGCATGTGCTGCCGGAGTCAACGCGATGGCCTCGCGGACAGCGACATACCGGACCCTATCTCCTGGGCGGACAAGCGCCGGCGACTCCCGCTCGAGATCCCAGAGGACCGCCGTCGTACGTCCGATCAGCTGCCAGCCGCCCGGGGATTGCCGCGGGTAGACGGCGGAGAACGTTCCGCCGAGCGCCACGGAACCGGCGGGAACGGAGGTACGGGGCGAGCTGCGGCGGGGAACGTCGAGGCTGCGGTTCTCGCCGAGCAAGTACGTGAAGCCCGGGGCGAAGCCGCCGAAAGCCGCGGTCCAGAGCTGGCCCGTGTGCGCGGCCACCACGCCGTCCCGGCCCAGACCGGTGAGCATGCCCACCTCGGTGAGGTCCTCGCCGTCGTACACCACTTCGATAGTGACGTCGCGGGAACTGTCGAGCGGCACCGCGCCTCGATCAACATGCCCGACGGCGGCGCGCGCCGCGAGTGCCTCGGCATGCGTGCCGAACTTAATCAGTACGGTGGCTGCCGCGGCGACCGCATCGAGCTGGCCGGGCAGGGGCTCGGCAAGCAGCCGGGAATGAAACGCCAGCACGGAAGGGAGATCGGAAAGCTCCACCAGGAGGGCACGCGAGCCGGACCAGCGTATTCCCGTGAGGCTCACGCGAAGCTCCGCACGGTCACGCCGGCGGCTTCGAGCCCCGCGCGGACGGCGGCTGCCATGGCCACGGCGCCGGGAGTGTCTCCGTGGACGCAGATGCTTTCTGCATGGACGTCCAGGATGGAACCGTCGCGGGCCACGATTTTGCCCTCCGTTGCCAGGCGGACCATGTTTTCCGTGATGGCGGCGTGATCGTGGAGCACGGCACCTTCTTCGCGGCGCGATACGAGGGTGCCGTCCGCGTTATAGGCGCGGTCGGCGAACGCCTCGGCTACTCCCCGGAGCCCCCTCGCTTCCGCCTTGGCGAGAGCGACGGAGCCCGGCAGGAGAAGGAGCGGGAGTCCGGGACTGAAGGCATGGACGGCGTCGGCCACTGCCTGGGCGTGGACCTCGTGGTGGACGATCGTGTTGTAGAGGGCACCGTGCGGCTTGACGTACTTGATCTCGGAACCGGCAGCACGGGCCAGGGCTTGGAGTGCGCCGAGTTGGTAGAGAACGTCGTCGGCGAGTTCCGATGCGGAGCAGTCGAGGAACCGGCGGCCGAAACCCGCGAGGTCCCGATAGCCCACGTGGGCGCCAATGGTCACTCCGGCGGCTGCGGCGTCCCGGCAGGTGCGGGCGATGGTGCTGGGATCTCCGGCGTGGAATCCGCAGGCCACGTTGGCACTCGACACGTAGCGGAAGACTGCGGCGTCGTCCCCCATGGTCCAGTTGCCGAACGATTCTCCGACGTCGCTGTTGAGGTCAATAAAAGGCATTGTGATCCCCGTCTCAGGTTGAATACCTCACCATCATGCCTGAAATGCCAAGATTGTTCAACAATCTTGGTTGCGGGGCCAACTGCCCGGGTTCCACACGTGAGGTCTCGACCCTTTCAGCGAGCGAAAGGGACGAGACCTCACTTTTGGATTAGTACCTGTTCCTAGGCCACCGGTACCGCAGCGACGCGGCTGTTGGCGGCGACGATCCTGGCAGCCGTTGCCTGGCCCATCCGGACCGCTCCGTCCACGTGCTGGTAGCCTTCCGCGGCCAGATCGGAGGAGGACCAGAAGATGGGTCCAACGTTGGCGTGCTGGTCCTTGCCGTAGCGGTGCAAACCACCCAGGTCGTAGCTGGCCGCGTAGGCTCCGCGGGTCCATTCCTCGGAACCCCAGTCGGATTCGTAGTAGACCTCGGCATCCAGGGCCTTGTCGCCCAGGAAGCTCGCGATGGACTCAAGGACCCTCTTCTTGCGGTCCCCGGCGCTGAGCTCGAAGACGGCGTCCGCTTTTTCGTCCGAGATGAAGCCCACCAGGGTTCCGCGGGTGTCTCCGTGGTTGGTGTTGTCGTAGACCTCCTGGACCAGGGCGTCGGCGCCGAAGCCCGTGCCGGACAGGCCGTCTTCGCGCCAGAACGGCGTGCTGTAGACAGCGTGGACCTTGATGACCAGGCCCAGGGACTGGTGCTGGTGCATCTGGTGTTGGCGGCGCGGCAGCGGCGGGTTGTAGGAAACGCGGGAGTACAGGTTCGGCGGGACTGCCATGATCACGAATCGCGCATTGACGGTTGCGCGCTCGGACTCAACAGTGACGCGGTGGCCTTCACCCGCCGGCTCCCAATTGATGGTGCGGACCGGGCTGTTAAGTACGACATCGTCGCCCAGTTCCGCGGCGATCAGCAGGGAGACCTGCTGCATGCCGCCGATAACCCGCTTGTCCAGGATGAAGTCTTCGTCCGTCAGGTTGGAGAACGAACCTGCGGAAGCCGCCATCAGGACCGCTTGCAGCGCGGAGAAGGCATGGGCCGGCTTGGTGAGCATGCCTCCGGCGATGAAGAGGCCGATATTATTGCAGGCTTCCTCGTCCGTGGAGTTCTGGCGCAGCCAGTGGTGGAAGGAAATGGTGTCCAGTTCGCGGGCTTTGGGGTGGGCCCAGGGTTCCTCAGGGCCGATCTCGGCGGCGAGGCCATCCAGGATGGCGGTGAGCTTGTCCATCTCGGCTGCGGTGGTTTCGCTCACCGGGAAGGAAGCCCCGGTGTAACGGGTGCGGCTGCCGTCCGGCGCCAGGTAGACAGACTCGCCGTCGCGGTAGCGCGCGTACATCTTCAAGCCCAGTTCGTCCAGGAGCCCCATCAGGGCGGTCTGGTCAGGGGACACCCATTGTCCGCCGATTTCCAGCATGGCCCCGTCAATGGTGTCGGTCCACGTACGGCCACCGACGCGGTCGCGCGCTTCGAGCACGGCAACGCTGAGTCCGGCCTTCTTCAATTCGCGGGCGGCCGTCAACCCCGACGGACCGGCACCGACAATTACGACGTCGCGATCAAGATTCAACATGATGTCCTTTCTGTGGCCGTCCCCGTTGGCTGACCAATAAATGAATGACGTTCATTTATCTCAACTGTAGCTGCCTTGGCCCCGGCTGTGAAGACCCAAATGGAATAATGCTGAGGACACAGCCTCCAGAAAGGTCAGCGATGCCTGAACCCACCCCCGCTCCCGGCGAGACCAAAGCGCGCCGCAGGGCAGGCCGGCCGATGGCGGCGGTCCTGGACCAGGACGGCATCACTGCGGCGGCGCTGGAACTGATCAGCAAGAAGGGTTACGACGGCCTCACCATGGCGGCCCTCGCCCGCTCCCTGGGTGTCGCGCCGTCGGCCCTTTACAACCACGTGTCCTCCAAGGACGAAGTCCTCAAGCTCGTGGAAGAGGACCTGATGTCCAAGGTCGACTTCGGCGGTTTCAGCACGCTTCCCTGGGAGGAAGCCGTCCGGCAATGGGCATATTCCTACCGCGGTATCTTCGCGAGGCACACCCCGCTGATCTCGGTGATCGCGGTCCTGCCCGTGACGGACGCCCCGCAGACGCTCGCCATGTACGAAGCTGTGACGGAGGGATTCCTCCGCGCGGGTTTCCCGGAGAAGCAGATCATCCCGAGCATCGTGGCCCTCGAGGCCTATATCTTCGGCGCCGCTTTCGACGCTAACGCGCCGGCGGACATTTTCGATTCCGGCCGCTTGGCCGACTCCACGCCGCACTTCACCTCAGCTGTCCGCAGCCTGGGACCCGAGCGGAACAACTACCCGTCCGACCTCGCGTTCAGCATGGGCCTGGATGCGCTGATCACCGGGCTTGGGGCGCTCCGGGCGTAGCCCAACTAGCTCGCAGTTGTTGTCGTTATGGGCCCCCAAAACGACAACAACTGCGAGTCAGTTGGGAGTTCGGTGAGTTAAACAAAGGAACCCCGGTCAGAGACCGGGGTTCCTTTGAATTGCGTGCGCGAGGGGGGATTTGAACCCCCACACCCTTTCGGATACTGGCACCTGAAGCCAGCGCGTCTGCCGTTCCGCCACTCGCGCGCAACTTTCTTTCGCCCGGGCCGTACCAGGTTTCCCCGGCCTCACCCCTGCGAAAGCAGCGAGATCAAGCATAACGGACAACCTGTTGAAAACGCCAATCGACCCGGGACGGGGCCGTAAAACCCTGGGACGCCACGGATTGCCGGTCCCCCACATGATGCGGAAATCACGCGAGAAGCATCCCGGAATGATGCAGTCCGGCGAACTTTTCCGGCGTTCCGGCCGTTGTGGAATAAGGCCATTCACAGTCTTGCCCAGTAGTATCGGGGTTGAAGACAGGCTTCCTGCGTGCGCTCCGGCCACTGCGGGGATTCGTCTTGGCTACTGATACTGCCGGGTCAACGAAGCGGAAGGAGAAGGACCATGGGCTTGCTTGACAGGGTTGAGCGTGGCATCGAAAAGGCCGTCCGAGGCGTCTTCTCCACCGGGTCGCGGGCGCGGGTGGAGCCGGTGGAAATCGCCAGCAAGCTTCGCCGTGAACTGGACAACAAGTCCATCACCATTTCAGCCGGCCGAACATTGGCACCCAACGTTTTCGACGTTCTCTTGAGCGATGAAGACTTCGCGCGCGCCCAGGACTGGGGAACTCCCCTGGCCGAAGAATTGTGCGACGTCGTCATCCAGCACGTGCGCAGCCAAGGTTACATTCTGCAGGGTCCCGTACGGATCTCCTTCCGTCACGACGATGCCCAGCGCGAAGGCCATTTCGAGATCACGTCCCGCACCGAGAAATCCGGCGGGGCTGCCGCGCCCGTTGCTCCCCGGCCCGTTGTGCCCGCCGCTCCGAGCCGCGAGCCCACACGGCTCCAGCCTGTCCTGGACATCGGCGGACATCGCTATTCCCTCAACGCGCCTTCCATCGTGCTGGGCAGGTCATCCGAAGCCGACATCCTGGTGGACGATACCGGCGTCTCCCGCAAGCACTTGGAAATCCAGACGGCAGACGGAGTCATCCGCGCCGTCGACCTCGGTTCCACCAACGGAAGTTACGTCAACGGCCATAAAGTGGACGGCAGTGTAGAACTTACTGACGGATCCACCATCACCATGGGACGGACCAAGATCATCTTCAGACTTCTCCCCCAGCCCTCTGGTGGGCGCCCGTGAGCGACATCAGCGAACTGACCATCACCGCACTCCGCTTCGGCTTCCTGCTGTTGCTCTGGATACTGATCTTCAGCATCGTCTCGACCATGCGTCGCGATCTCGTGATCGGCCGCAAGGCAGCCATGGGAACTCCGACGGCGCGCGAAGTACGCAAGCATCCGGAGCTCGCCCCGGCGCCGCCCCAGCCCGTGAAGCAGCAGGCGCACCAGCTCGTCGTCGTCGAGGGCCCGCTCAAGGGCACCACGCTTCCTTTGGCCGCGAGCCCCATTCTGCTGGGCCGCGCACAAGAGGCCACCTTGGTCCTCGAGGATGATTATGCTTCGGGCAGGCACGCGCGCTTGTTCCCCCAGGGCAGCCGATGGTTCATCGAAGATCTTGGCTCCACCAACGGCACCTACCTCGCCGATCAGCAACTGACCCGAGCCCTGCCGGTGGAGCTTGGCGTCCCCGTGAGGATCGGCAAGACGGTCATCGAATTGAGGGCGTAGCCCATGGCTTCCCCCCAGCCTTCCGAAGGCAAGGCGCTGCCTCCGGAGCTCCCCCTCATCATGCGTTACGCGGCGCGGTCCGACGTCGGGCGTGTCCGCTCGAAGAATGACGACTCCGCATATGCCGGCCGGCATCTTGCCGTCGTCGCGGACGGCATGGGCGGGCACGCGGGCGGGGACGTCGCCTCGGCATCCACCGTGCTGGACATGATCCACCTCGATCACGATTCCTACCCGGACGGCGCGGAAACAGTCCTCGCGGACGAAATCCAGACTGCCAATTCCCTCCTCTCCGAACTCGTCCACGTAGACCCGAAGCTCGCGGGCATGGGCACCACGGTCACCGCCCTGCTGCTCGAAGGCAGGCGGCTGCACTTCGCGCACATCGGCGATTCCCGCGCCTACCGCCTGCGCAATGGCAAATTCGAGCAAATCAGCGTGGACCACACTTTCGTGCAGAGGCTGATCGACGAAGGCCGGCTGCGCCCCGAGGAAGCCGAAACCCACCCGCACAAGAACGTCCTCATGCGCGTCCTGGGCGACGTGGACGCCAGCCCCGAGCTGGACCTCGACGAGCTCGACGTCGAACCGGGCGAACGCTGGCTCCTCTGCTCCGACGGCCTGAACTACGTCCAAGGCGCAGTCGTGGAGCAAGTAGTCCGCGAAACCAAGGACCTCGCCGAATGCGCCGAGCTCCTCATTGAGCTCACTCTCGCCAACGGGGCTCCGGACAATGTCACCGTGGTGCTGTTGGAAATCGTGGAAGAGACCGGCGATAACCTCAGCACGGCCGCCGTCGACGTCGTCCCGGAAGCGCAGGTGCCGCCGAAAGCGGCCGATCCCGCGAAGTCCGCACCGAGCAAGGACAGCGCGCACGGCAGCGATGCGGCGGCCCCGGCCAAAAAATCCGGAGCCAACAGCCCCGCGGCCGGCGGGGTCACGCCGGCCGTAGCGCCGCCGGAAACCAAATCCGACGTCGGGCCCTCCGCCGCCGCGGAGCCCGCAGCGCCGGGTCCTGTAGCGGGTTCCGCAAAACCTGCCGGGACCACCGAGCCTCCGACGGCGACAGACCCGCACCTTGGCGAGCACCTGTCGGCGGAGATCCTCCGCGAAGAGCTCGCAAGCCGTCCGCACGAGCTGGTCGGGGCTGCCGCGACCGCGGCCGATACGGGTTCGATCCCGACCATAGCCGGACGCAGCGTTGCACGCCGGGCTGCCACGGTGCTGACCCACAAGGCCGAACAGGACCGCCAGGATCCGCAACCGCTTGTCGCCCGGAAGCGGCGCTGGTTGACGCCGGCCATTGCCGCCGTCTTGGCCATCTTCGTGGTCGCCGGGCTGTGGCTCGGCTATGCGTGGACGCAGACTCGCTACTACGTCGGTGAATTCAATCAGCACGTCGCAATCTTCAACGGCATTTCGCAGAGCCTGGGCCCGTTCCAGCTCTCGAAAGTCGAGGCCACGACGAACATCCGCATGGATTCCTTGCCTGAATTCACGCAACAAGTCGTTCGCCAGACCGTTCCGGCGCGGGATCTGGCCGATGCCCAGCAGATTGTGAAAAACCTTCAGGAAAAGGGCACCACCGGGCTTCCAGTCACATGCCCCACAGGCACGGCCAAACCGACGGCGAGTCCCTCGCCCACAACAGGCCCCACGCCGGCGAGCCCGAGTCCCTCGAACCGGCCAACATCGTCGCCGACGTCCACGGCGGTCCCTACGTGCGCGGTGTCCCCATGATCCTGGCCACCACCACACCCAGGCCGCGCCGCAACGTCGAGCTCGTCCTGCTGGTCCTTGCCCTTGCTGTGGGAATCGGCGCCAGCGCGATGGTCGGGCTCAACAGTCCGGCCGCGTTCGACGCCGATTTCTGGTTCCAGTCGAGTCTCTTGATCGTGGCGGCATTCGCTTTCCACATGATCCTCAGGTTCCGCGCGAAATATGCCGATCCGATCATCCTTCCGATCGTGGTTGCACTCAACGGCTTGGGACTGGCCCTGATCCATCGCATGGACCAGCCTGGCGAGGACACGGGAAACAACCAGTTGCGCTGGACCCTCCTGGCCATGGCCGTGTCAATCGTTGTGATCTGGTTCCTCAAGGACCACCGCATCCTTCGCCGCTTCACCTTCATCTCGCTGGCGGCCAGCGCGGTTCTCCTTGTATTGCCGCTGGTTCCCGGAATCTCCGCCGGCGAGGTGCTGGGCGCGAGCGTCTGGATCCGGATCGGTCCCATGACTTTCCAGCCCGGCGAAATCGCCAAGATTACCCTGGCTATATTCTTCGCAGGCTATCTTTCCTCCAACCGGGACCTCATCCTGCTTGCCGGCCGCAAAATCGGCCCCATGCAATTGCCGCGCTTCAAAGATCTTGGCCCCATGATCACGGCTTGGCTCGTGAGCATCGGCATCCTCGTGTTCCAGCGGGACCTCGGCACCTCGATCCTTTTCTTCGGCTTGTTCATCGTCATCATCTATGTGGCAACAAGCCGGATCAGCTGGGTAGTCATCGGCGTCGCACTGATCCTGGGTGGCGGATTCCTGGCGTCCAGGTTCTTCTCGCACGTCGCGTTCCGCCTGGACAGCTGGTGGAACGCCTTCACCCCGGAAGTCTTCGACCGGTCCCCGGGCGGCAGCGGACAGATCGTCCAGGGCCTCTTCGGCATGGCCGACGGCGGCCTCGGAGGCACAGGGCTCGGACAAGGCCGGCCGGATCTGGTGCCGTTCGCCAACAGCGACATGATCGTGGCCCTCATCGGTGAGGAACTGGGACTGATCGGTCTCTTTGCCGTCGTGATGCTCTACATGCTGCTCTTCACCCGGGGGTTCCGCGCTGCTCTTGGCGCGCGGGACGCGTTCGGCAAACTCTTGGCTTGTGGCCTGTCCTTTGCCATAGCGCTGCAGTGCTTCGTGGTGATCGGCGGCGTCACCCGGCTGATCCCGCTGACCGGACTCACCACTCCATTCCTTGCGGCAGGCGGTTCCTCCTTGCTTGCCAACTGGATCATCGTGGGCTTGCTGCTCATGATTTCGAACACCGCGCGCGGCCCGGTGGACACTACGCCCATTACCCATGCCCCCACAGAGGCGGTGCAGACCTCATGAACCATTCCATACGCAATGCGTGGATGGCAGCAGTTGCCATGTTCGCCCTCCTCTTTGGCGCGATCAGTTACGTCCAGGTCATCGGCGCCGGCGACCTCAACGACAATCCGTGGAACCAGCGCGCTGTCCTGGCGAACTACTGCAACGACCGCGGTGCCATCATCGTGGGCGGCAAGCCAATCGCCGAATCCGTTGCCGGAGACGAAACCTGCAAGTACCAGCGCAGTTACGCCCAGCCGGAGCTTTATGCGGGGATCACGGGATACTTCTCCAGGACCTATGGGTCCACCGGGCTTGAGCAACAGCTCCGGGATGAACTGGCTGGCAGCTCCGACCAACTCTTCCTGGACCGTGTGAGCCAGATTTTCCTTGGGAGCCAGCCGAAGGGCGCCTCGGTGGAATTGACCCTTGATCCCGTGATCCAGAAGCTCGCCTACGACCTCATTCCTGACGGCCAGCGCGGCTCGATCGTCGTCACCAATCCGAAGACGGGCGCCATCATCGCGATGGTCTCCAAGCCGTCCTATAACCCCAACCTGATCGCCACGCACGATCCTGCCAAGGAGAAGGCCGGTTACGACCAAATCAACCAGGTCCCCGGCATCAACCTGAACCAGTCCGTGAGCGGACCCACCGGCGAGCTGTTGGCGCCCGGTTCGGTGTTCAAGCTCGTCGATACGGCGGCAGCATTGAGCTCCGGGAAGTACAACAAGGACAGCGTCCTGCCGAACCCGGACAGTCTGCCGTTGCCCGGTTCCAGCGCCTCGCTGCCCAACTATGCCGGGGGCAACTGCTCCACCCGCAACACCGCCGATTTCGCTTTCGCCCTGGAACAGTCATGCAACACGCCCTTCGCCAGCATTGCCCTGGACCTGGGCCAAAACGCGATCGCGGACCAGGCCAGCAAGTTCGGCTTCGGACAGGATTTCGGGGACCAGCTCAAGCTGCAGTCCGCGGTCAGCGTCTTCCCCAAGAACCTGGACCAAGCAGCGCTGGCCCAGTCCGCCGTCGGGCAGCGTGACGTCAGGGCCACTCCGCTGCAAATCGCCATGATGACCGCCGCTATTGCCAATAAGGGCGTCCAGATGAAGCCGAACCTCATCAAGACTGTGCGGGCACCTGACCTGCGTGTCATCAGCGAGCCCAAGGCCGAGGCGCTGCGTACTTCCACCACGCCCGATATCGCCAACCAGATCACGCAGTGGATGACCGACGTCGTGTCCCAGGGCATTGCGAGCGGCGCCGCAGTGCCGGGAGTCCAGGTGGCCGGCAAGACCGGTACCGCGCAACTCGGCGATTCAGGCTTGAACAACTCATGGTTTACCGGGTTCGCCCCGGCCAACGACCCGCAGGTAGCCGTCACCATTGTCATGGAAGGCGTTGATGTGTCTACCGGCGCAAAGCTAACCAGTCCGAACGCGAAGAAGATTTTTGAGGCGGTGTTGAACAAGTGAGGCCTACGTCAGGAATCACCCTCGGCGGCAGGTTCCAGCTGACCAGTCGCATAGCGATTGGCGGCATGGGAGAGGTCTGGAGGGCCAAGGACCAGATCCTTGGCCGGATCGTCGCCATCAAGGTACTCAAAGAGGAATACACGGGCGACCCCGGGTTCCTCCAGCGGTTCCGCGCCGAGGCCCGCCACACCGCGTTGCTCAATCACGTGGGGATCGCCAACGTCTTCGATTACGGAGAGGAAGACGGCTCCGCCTACCTGGTCATGGAATTGGTGCCGGGTCAGCCGCTGAGCAGCATCCTGGAGCACGAGCAGGTCCTTTCACCGGACCGCACCCTGTCCATCATTTCCCAAACCGCCCGGGCGCTGGCCCCTGCACATGCCCAAGGCCTGGTACACCGGGACATCAAACCGGGCAACCTCCTGATCACGCCGGATTTCCGTGTCAAGATCACCGACTTCGGTATCGCCCGTCTCGCCGACCAGGTTCCGCTCACGCAGACCGGCCAGGTCATGGGTACGGCGCAATACCTGGCTCCGGAGCAGGCCACGGGACAAACAGCCACAGGCGCCTCGGACATCTATTCCCTGGGGATCATCGGCTACGAGTGCCTTACAGGGCACCGTCCTTTTTCGGGAGAATCCCAGATCGCGATTGCGCTGGCCCAGGTCAACGACGCCCCGCCGCCGCTGCCTGAAAGCCTGCCCACCCCCATTCGCGCCCTGCTGATGTCCATGCTCGCCAAGGATCCGAAGAACCGTCCCGCGGATGCCATCAAGCTGGCCGAAGCCGCGGAAGCGATCCGCGCTGGCGATATCGCAACGGCACACGCGGCCGTCCCGGGGATGTTGCTGTTCGAATCCGCCACGGGCCCTATCACTGCCCCTACGGACATTGCCACCGCGCCCACCGGCATCGTCACCTCGCCCTACGGCAGGGAAGCACGGTCGACGTCGACGTCGGCGCTCCCGGTGATTGGCGCCGCCGCCGCGGGAGCCGCTGCGGTGGGGGCTGCCGCCGAAGGTGGAAATCCGCTGGCCCGTGCCAATGCCCTGGCCGCCGAACGCAGCTTGGATCAGGCCGACGAGCACAACGCGTACATCCATGAAGAAGAGGAGTACCAGGAGCAAGAGCCGCCGCGGAAGAAACGCAGCCCGTGGACGTGGCCGCTCATCGCGCTGATCGTGCTCGTGTTGCTCGCCCTGGTGGGGGCGCTCCTGACCCAGTCAGGGTTGTTCTCGCCGAGCAGTCCAGCACCGGCTAGCACCACTCCTCCGTCCCAGGTCTCGAGCGCACCGCCAACCTCGGCAAGCCCGAGCCCCACGGAAACCTCGGCTACCCCGACGCCCACTACGTCCACCCCGGATACCATCAACCTGATCCCGGAGCAGTACAAGGGACAGCCGTACGACAAGGTGCGCTCGGACCTCAATGCACTCGGCCTCGCGGTCAACGGAGTCCAGGTCTTCGATCCATCCACGCCCGGCACTGTCATCGACATCAATCCTTCCGGCCCGGTGGCCAAGGGATCGACCATCACCGTCAGCTACTCCAAGGGACCGCAGATGGTCACCGTGCCGACCATCGGCAAGGGAGCCACCGAATCACAAGTACAGGCCGCTATCGAAGGTGCGGGCCTGCGCTGGGTCACTGGAGCCACCGTTGACGGAGCAACCGGCCAGGCGCCGGGAACATTCGTCAGTTCCGATCCCGCGGCCGGGCAGAAAGTACCCGCCGGGTCCGTCGTGACCTATCACTTGTCCAAGCCGAACTCGAACCCGTCTCCTTCCACTAAGACCACCCCGTAGGACACCATGCCAACCGGACGCTCTACACCTGCCCACAGAGAGGACAGCACCCCAATGACATCCCAGCGCGTCCTCAACGGGCGGTACGAACTCGGTGAATTGCTCGGCCGTGGTGGCATGGCCGATGTCTACAAGGGCGTCGACACTGTTCTTGGACGAACCGTGGCGGTAAAACTGCTCCGCGCCGATCTCGCCCGTGATCCGCAGTTCCACGCCCGCTTCAAGCGCGAGGCGCAGGCGGTGGCGGCCTTGAACCATTCCTCGATCGTCGCTATCTACGACACGGGCGAGTACACGGTGTCCGGCGGGCCGGGCGAGGACGTCCGGGTCCCATACATCGTCATGGAATACGTGTCCGGCCGGACTGTCCGCGACCTGATCCGTGCCAAGGAACTGGACATCGATCAGGCCATCGAGTTCATCCTTGGGGTCCTTGCCGCCCTGGAGTACAGCCACAAGGCCGGGATCGTCCATCGCGATATCAAGCCGGCCAACGTCATGGTGACCGGAGAGTCAAACGACGTGAAGGTCATGGACTTCGGAATCGCACGGGCGATGGCCGATTCCGCGGCAACCATGACCCAGACGCAGGCCGTGGTTGGTACTGCCCAGTACCTGTCGCCCGAGCAGGCCCTCGGCGAGACCGTGGACGCCCGCAGTGATCTGTATTCCGCGGCGTGCCTCCTGTTTGAAATGCTGACGTCCCGTCCTCCGTTCACGGGAGACAGCCCTGTCTCGGTGGCCTACCAGCATGTCCGCGAGATCCCGGAGCCCGCCAGCACCTTCAATCCAGCCGTTTCAGAGGCACTCGACAGTGTCCTGGCCAAGGGCCTGCAGAAGAATCGCGCCGATCGTTTCCAGGATGCGGCTGCCTTCCGGCGGGCCTTGCGTGCGGCCAAGAACGGCGTTGCGGTCCCGGCCCTGGCCGCCGGCACCCCAACGGACGTCACGGAGGCGGTGCCGTTGACGCAGCCGATTCCGGAAGGCGGCTTGGCGCGCGGCCTGGTGGGCGCCGAATTCCTGGACAGCACCCTGAGCGGAGGGCCGGAAAACGGCCTGGCCGCCGGCGGCCAGGACATGCTGGCCCGGGAGGCGGCGGAGTCTGAGGCAGAGCACGACGGCGCCATGCCGCTTGGTTTCGCCCCTGAACGCGAGCGGACCGCCCGGCAGAAGTCCCGCCGTCGTGCGTGGACCGCAGTGGTTGTTATTTTGGTGCTACTGGTCTTGGCCGGCGGCGGATTCTGGGTGTACAGCACGGTGAACCAGAAGCCGACCCCGCCCCCGTTGATCGCGGTACCGGCGGTGGCCGGCATGAGCGAGGCCACGGCGTTGCAGACGCTGTACGGCGCCAATCTCAGCCCGGAGTCGCACCATGTCCCGGATGACAAGGTCCCCAAGGGGACTGTGATCAGCACCGACCCTGGCGTGGGGTCCCAAGTGGCGCCGAAATCGCAAGTCATGCTGAACGTTTCTGACGGGCCGGTCTCGGCGACTGTCCCTGCAGGCCTGAGCGGGCTCACCGAGGCCGCTGCACGCGACCTCCTGCGCCAGGCCGGACTCGTGGGTGGGTCGAGTACTTTGGCCAATAGTGCCACCGTTCCCGCGGGCTCCGTCATCAGCACCAAGCCCGCTTCGGGAGCTGTAGTGGGCGTGGGCAGCACCGTCGACCTGGTGGTGTCCACGGGCAAGGTAGCCGTGCCTCAACTCGTCGGTTTGAGCGAGGCCGATGCAGAAGCGCTGCTCAAGGCGAACGGCCTGGCCATCTCGGTCACCGAACAGGAGAACTCGCAAGTAACCCCTGGAAAGGTGACGGGCCAGGGCGATGCCTTCAATTCCCTGGTAGAGCAGGGCAAGACCATCAGCGTGATTGTCGCTAAGGCTCCCGCCCCGCCCCCGAG
>NZ_JBYSXB010000005.1:0-158155 GCF_058781765.1 Arthrobacter sp. FW306-1B-G06A
CCCAACAAAAGGAAAGGACAACCGGGAACACACGAAGAAATGCAGCCAGGAAACCAGAAACACACAAACCCGCCCGGAACCACGCAACCCACACAGGCCACGCACCCCCCGACGGCCCTGTTGCCTCAGGACCCAACAGTGTGCCAAACACGAAAACCGGACAACCCCCCACCCGCACCGTTCCACAACACCCCACCACAAAAATGACAGGACATCCGTACTGAACGCGGGAAAGAAACCACCCGGCCGCTATCTGCTGATATTCCACCCATGAGCACCCACCGCAGAACAGACGCCTGCGCAATGGGCTTTGCTTCCACACACCCCCCCACCAACCATGCGGAAGGAAGAAGGGCGATAATGGTGCTCCTTAGAAAGGAGGTGATCCAGCCGCACCTTCCGGTACGGCTACCTTGTTACGACTTAGTCCCAATCGCCGGTCCCACCTTCGACGGCTCCCCCCACAAGGGTTAGGCCACCGGCTTCGGGTGTTACCAACTTTCGTGACTTGACGGGCGGTGTGTACAAGGCCCGGGAACGTATTCACCGCAGCGTTGCTGATCTGCGATTACTAGCGACTCCGACTTCATGGGGTCGAGTTGCAGACCCCAATCCGAACTGAGACCGGCTTTTTGGGATTAGCTCCACCTCACAGTATCGCAACCCTTTGTACCGGCCATTGTAGCATGCGTGAAGCCCAAGACATAAGGGGCATGATGATTTGACGTCGTCCCCACCTTCCTCCGAGTTGACCCCGGCAGTCTCCCATGAGTCCCCACCACTACGTGCTGGCAACATGGAACGAGGGTTGCGCTCGTTGCGGGACTTAACCCAACATCTCACGACACGAGCTGACGACAACCATGCACCACCTGTAAACCGACCGCAAGCGGGGCACCTGTTTCCAGGCGTTACCGGTTCATGTCAAGCCTTGGTAAGGTTCTTCGCGTTGCATCGAATTAATCCGCATGCTCCGCCGCTTGTGCGGGCCCCCGTCAATTCCTTTGAGTTTTAGCCTTGCGGCCGTACTCCCCAGGCGGGGCACTTAATGCGTTAGCTACGGCGCGGAAAACGTGGAATGTCCCCCACACCTAGTGCCCAACGTTTACGGCATGGACTACCAGGGTATCTAATCCTGTTCGCTCCCCATGCTTTCGCTCCTCAGCGTCAGTTAATGCCCAGAGACCTGCCTTCGCCATCGGTGTTCCTCCTGATATCTGCGCATTTCACCGCTACACCAGGAATTCCAGTCTCCCCTACATCACTCTAGTCTGCCCGTACCCACTGCAGAACCGGAGTTGAGCCCCGGTCTTTCACAGCAGACGCGACAAACCGCCTACGAGCTCTTTACGCCCAATAATTCCGGATAACGCTTGCGCCCTACGTATTACCGCGGCTGCTGGCACGTAGTTAGCCGGCGCTTCTTCTGCAGGTACCGTCACTTACGCTTCTTCCCTACTGAAAGAGGTTTACAACCCGAAGGCCGTCATCCCTCACGCGGCGTCGCTGCATCAGGCTTCCGCCCATTGTGCAATATTCCCCACTGCTGCCTCCCGTAGGAGTCTGGGCCGTGTCTCAGTCCCAGTGTGGCCGGTCACCCTCTCAGGCCGGCTACCCGTCGTCGCCTTGGTAGGCCATTACCCCACCAACAAGCTGATAGGCCGCGAGTCCATCCAAAACCGCAAAAGCTTTCCACCACCACCACATGCGTGGAGCGGTCGTATCCGGTATTAGACCCAGTTTCCCAGGCTTATCCCAGAGTCAAGGGCAGGTTACTCACGTGTTACTCACCCGTTCGCCACTAATCCCCCCAGCAAGCTGGAGATCATCGTTCGACTTGCATGTGTTAAGCACGCCGCCAGCGTTCATCCTGAGCCAGGATCAAACTCTCCGTTGAAGTAAAACAAAAACAGACACAACCACAACCACCGGAAATAACGGCGACCAGGCTGCACAAAATTTGAAACCAGCTGAAAACCAGACCCCACCCACAGGGGCGGACAAGGCCCGGCAAAATCAACCAATTCATAAAACAAATCGGTATCAACAAACTTGGCACACTATTGAGTTCTCAAACAACAGACACAATCCGAATACTCCTCGGAACAAATTCGATGTTCCGCATTTCCTCGCTGCGATGTTTCTACTTTATTTCATTCATTTCAACTTTGCAAATCCAGGATTTCTCCAGAAATTTACCCAAGTGAATCGAATTTTCCCCACAGAGTCGATAAATTATCCGATTTCCAGACTTTTGGTCTAAACCGAATTATTCACATTCAATGGGATTTTGTTCGCAATTTATCCGCTTCAGCGGCAGCGACTCAGAAAACGATACACGCTCCCCCGGAGCCGCGCAAGTCGGCTTGGAGGAGCGTGCAATAGAACATGGAACAGCCCGTCTGGCGCGCCCACACAAGAACACACCGTGGAGCTAAGTAGGCGTCAGACGGTCACTTCGACGGTGGCCAGATTCTTCTTGCCGCGGCGCAGCAAAAGGTACCGGCCGTGTAGCAGTTCCGCCTGGTCGATGACGGCGTCGGGGTCGGTCACCTTGCTGTTGTTCACGTAGGCGCCGCCCTCCCCCACCGTGCGGCGGGCAGCGGACTTGCTCTCGGACAATCCAGACGCAACCAAGAGGTCGATGATCCCGAGGCCATCCGCGCCGATCGAGGCAGACGGCAGCTCTGCAGTTGCCGACGCCAAGGTCACTTCGTCCAGAACCGAGAGATCGCCATTTCCGAACAGTGCAGCCGAAGCAGCGATCACTTTCTCCGTCGCGTCCACTCCGTGCACCAGTGAAGTGACCTCGAAAGCGAGCCTGCGCTGGCCTTCGCGGGCGAACGGGCGCTCGGCAACAGCGGCTGCGAGTTCCTCAATCTCGGCGCGGCTAAGGAACGTGAAGACCTTGAGGCGGTCAACGACGTCGGCATCCGCAGTGTTGAGCCAGAACTGGTAGAAGGCGTACGGGCTGCACATGTGGGCGTCGAGCCAAATGGCGTTGCCTTCGCTCTTACCGAACTTGGTGCCGTCCGAGTTGGTGATGAGGGGCGTGCCCAGGGCGTGGACAATCTTGCCGTCGACCTTGCGGATGAGCTCCGTGCCACTCGTGAGGTTGCCCCACTGGTCCGAGCCACCCGTCTGCAGCACGCAACCGTAGTCGCGGTTGAGCTGGAGGTAGTCCATGCCCTGCAGGATCTGGTAGCTGAATTCGGTGTAGCTGATGCCCTCGTCGGAACTGAGACGGGAGGCAACTGCATCCTTGCGGAGCATGGTGCCCACGCGGAAGTGCTTGCCGATTTCGCGCAGGAAATCGATGGCGCTCAGGGGCGCGGTCCAGTCAAGGTTGTTCACCATGCGTGCGGCATTGTCGCCCTCGAAGCTGAGGAAGCGTCGGACCTGGGCCTGAAGGTAGCCGACCCACTCCGACACGGTGTCCTTGGTGTTCAAGGTGCGTTCCGCCGTCGGGCGCGGATCGCCGATCAGTCCGGTGGAGCCGCCCACCAGGCCGAGCGGCTTGTGGCCGGCCAACTGCAGGCGGCGCATGAGCAGGAGCTGGACAAGGTTGCCAAGGTGCAGTGACGGAGCCGTGGGGTCGAAGCCACAGTAATACGTGATCGGGTCCCCGGCGAGCAGCTTTTCCAGTTCCGTTTCATCAGTGGAAACGTGGATCAGGCCGCGCCATTTGAGCTCTTGCCAGATATTGGCAAAGCCCGGGTCGTTGTGCTGGGACTCGAGGTTGTTTACGTGTGACACGAGTTCTAAGTTAGCAGGATTGCCGTTCGGCTTGCTCGCATGGCTCAGCGCTCGATACCCGCCGGCAGTGGCGCCGCGGTAATGAGGCGCAGCCGCTGCGTCGGACGGGTCATGGCAACGTAGAGATCGCCCACCTTGCCATGCTCGTGATTGAGCATCGCGGCTGGCTCAAGAACAACCACGCCGTCGAACTCCAGGCCCTTGGCTTCCTTGGGGCTGATGACCACGATGTCCTGGGAGTAGCTGCCCGCTCCGGTGCCCACACGGTGACCGTAGACCCCACGGAGGGCGGCTGCAGCCCGAGGCAGGAGGGCGCCGTCGGCAATCACGGCCAGGAGGCCGCCGTCGATCGCTTCCAGTTCCTCCGGAAGGATTTCGACGAGCCGGTCTACCATCCCCGCTTCGTCGACGCGGTCCACGATCGGTGACCATTTGCCTTCGCGAACGGCCTTGGGAGCAGAAACAACCAGCCCAGCGCGGTTCGCCATGCGGACTGCCGCTTCGGCGATCTGCGAGGGAGTCCGGTAGTTGACGGTGAGTTCTTCGAGCTGCCAGCGGTCCCCGAACGACGGCGCGAGGGCACTTTGCCAGGAATTCGCACCGGCGGAGGAACTCGTCTGGGCGATGTCGCCGACGATCGTGAAGGACTTCAGCGGGCAGCGGCGGACCAAAAGCCGCCACTGCATGGGCGAGAGCTCCTGCGCTTCGTCAACCACGATGTGTCCGAACGCCCACGAACGGTCGCTCGTGGCCCGTTCTGCGGCGGTCAGCCGTGTTTCGCGTTCCTGGTTCTGGTCTGCCAGTTCTTCGGCCGTCATCAACACGTCGACGCCCATGGCCTCCATGTTGACCAGTGTCTGCTTGGCGTTGGCGATGTCGCGGGCACGGTCGTGTTCTTGCTGGGCCAGTCCCCTGCCCGCGGCAGGATCGAGCTCGCCGAGGAGTTCAGCGGCCTCGTCGAGCAGCGGAACATCGGCTTCCGTCCACGGTGCATCCGCGGGGCGAAGCAGGAGGGCACGCTGCGCCGGCGTGAGGTGCGGGGTGCAGGCCTCCAGGATGGCTGGCTTGCTGAAGAGCTCGGAAACGAGCTTCTCGGGAGTCATGGGCATCCAGCACAAGTTCAGGACGATCCTGACGTCGCGTGCCGAGCGGACGTCCTCAGCGAGGTAGGAACGGTCGGCATTGTTGCCGATGTTCGATTCCTCGACGATCTCCGTCAGCTGCTCCGTGAGTTCGCGCAGCAGGATCTTGACGAACGTCACGCGCGCTTCATTGTGCGGCTTGCCGGTGGCGCGTGCCCTGTCCCGGGCGCGGCGGACTTGCCGCACGGACAGCGTGAGCTTGCGCGAGTCAACCTCGAGGATGCGGTCCTCGGCGGGAGTCCGCTGGCGGTTGGCCACGGCATTCGCAATCACGTCGGCCATGTTCAGCTTGCCCTTGAGGGCTGCGACGTCGGGATCCTGTTCCGGGACGGCGTGGATACCGGGCATGAGGCGGCCCAGGCTCGCCATGACGACTCCGGTCTCGCCGAGGGACGGCAGGACCCGCTCGATGTAGTGCATGAACGACGACGAAGGTCCAACAAGCAGCACACCTGCCGACTTCAGGCGGTCACGGTGGGTGTACAACAGGTAGGCGGCGCGGTGGAGCGCGACCGCCGTCTTGCCGGTACCGGGGCCGCCTTGGACAACCAAGGCACCCGACATGGACGAACGGATAATCCGGTCCTGCTCGGACTGGATGGTGCCGACGATGTCCGACATGCGGCCGGTGCGCTTGGAATTCAGGGCGGCAAGGAGTGCGCCCTCGCCCTGGAGCGAGGCGTTGTCCGCCAGCATGCTGGCATCCAGGACATCGTCCTCGATCGCTTTGACCTCCCGGCCCTGCAGGATCAGGTGACGACGACGGCGGACGCCCTGCCGGTCGAAAGCGGTCGCCTGGTAGAAGTGGCCGGCTTCGGGGGCGCGCCAGTCGACCATAAGCCGCTGGAGATCCGCCGTGGACAGTCCGATGCGGCCGATGTACTGCGCCTCGCCGCTGTCCAGGTCAAGGCGTCCGAACACGAGACGGTCGTCGACGGCGTCCAGCTGGGCGAGCCGGTCCTCGTACAGTGCCGCGAAGGCGTCCCTTTCGGAAACGTTCTGCATGGTGCCCACCGCTCCGGCGCGCCGGACCTGCGCCAGCTGTTGGCGCTTTTCCTCCCGCAGCTCATCCAGGCGCGAGTAGAGACCGGCCACGTACTCCCGCTCGTGGATCAAATCAGCGTCGTGCATCGAAACGTTCCCCTATCGAAAAAGACGGACCGTCCATTCTACAGCGGTTTTGCTTGACGTGGGTGAAACTGCCCGCACGCCGGTGCGTCACACAATGTTCACCCGGCGCTAACCTCCTGAGCTTTTCCATCCGCACCAAGTGGTGCTTCAATGCTGCAATGCAGCACGACGTTGCCCTGACCCGACACGGCATCAGCCTGGTCCCGCTCTCCCCCGCACATGCCGGTCCGCTCTTCGATTTTGTGGACTCCGGGATGTGGTCCGGCATGGCCGCTGAGCAGCCCTTGAGTGCCGCGGAACTGGCCGAACTCTTCGCGGCCCGCCTCGAAGATCCGGCGACCATGCCGTTCGCCGTCGTCGAACAGCGGACGGGAGCG
Organism: Arthrobacter sp. FW306-1B-G06A; assembly: GCF_058781765.1. NCBI lineage: Bacteria > Bacillati > Actinomycetota > Actinomycetes > Micrococcales > Micrococcaceae > Arthrobacter > Arthrobacter sp. FW306-1B-G06A. The sequence goes on from NZ_JBYSXB010000005.1 coordinate 6,407, forward strand.
CTGCTCGGAACCACATCCCTGTGCGAGTACAGTCCGCGCCAGCAGCGCTTGGAAATCGGCGGCACTTTTTACGGGCGCCCATTCTGGGGCAGCCACGTCAATCCGGCCGCGAAGCAACTGCTGTTGGCGTACTCCTTCGATGTGCTGGACGTCCACCGGGTGGCCTTCCGCTGCGATGCCCGCAATACGCGCAGCGCCTCGGCCATTCAGCGGCTTGGTGCCAGCTACGAGGGCACGCTGCGGGGGCACCGCTTCGCTCCCGACGGGAGCCGTTGCGACACCGCCGTGTTCTCGATCCTGCGCGAAGAATGGCCCCACGTGCGCGAGTCCCTGCTTGGCCGCCTCGCGCCGTTCGAGCTGGCCGACAACCAGTGTGCATATGTCGCGGAGCCTGCCCGGACCGAACACGCCGCTTGAAGAATTCCTCCGTGGGCCCCTACAAACGCTTCCCGACGGTGCGGCTGCGGCCCGGCTTGTAGCGGGACACCGTGGGATCCCCGGAGAGCCAAAAGCGCCACGGGTAGTCGGCGGAACCGCCGTCGCCCGATACTCCGACCCGGAGCCCGCTCGCGACTGCCGATGGCGCCGCCGGAGTGACCGGAAGTTCGAGGCCGAAGGGCTCGGCCAAGGCATCCCGGCCGCTGTCCGCCGTCGTCAGCCCCATGGCGGACGCCAGCCGGGCGGGCCCGCTGGCAAGATCGGTCGGCGATTTCGACGCCGGACGGCGGGACTGTGCCAAGGCTTGGCCGGCCACCACCTCCCCTGCCCGCAACAGCAGCGCGGACGCAACGCCGTCGGGACCGCAGACAATGTTGGCGCAATAGTGCATGCCATACGTGAAGTAGACATAGAGGTGGCCTGCCGGACCGAACATGGGAGCGTTCCGGGCGGTGGGGCCGCCGAAGGTATGGGATCCAGGGTCGGGTTGGGCCGATCCCCGCGGGCCCAGATACGCTTCCACTTCGCTGAGCCGGACGGACACCGTGCCCTCGGGAGTCCGGTGGCTCAGCACGGCACCGAGGAGCAAGGGGGCAACGTGCCGCGGATCACCGGAAAGAATGGCCCTGATGGCCTCCGGTGACGCACCCTGCGTTGTCATGCCCAGACCCTAGCAAAAATCCGCCAACCGGGCCGTGGCCGGCAATGTCCGATTTCCGCTAGGACGCGCCTGCCGATGCTGAAAGGATGGAGTCATGGACTTTTGGCAACGCTACCGTGCGATCGATGCGCGGGATCCCCGGTTCGACGGCCAGTTCTTCACCGCCGTCCGCTCGACGGGCATCTATTGCCGGCCGTCGTGCCCGGCACGGACACCCAAGGCAGAAAACGTGACGTTCTACGAAACCTCGGCCGCCGCCCACGAGGCCGGGTACAGGGCCTGCAAACGCTGCCTGCCGGAGGCGGTTCCGGGCACGCCTGCGTGGAACCTGCGCTCGGACGTCGCCGGCAGGGCGATGCGGCTCATCAACGACGGCGCGATCTCCCGGGTGGGCGTCGAAGGACTCGCCGCCAGGCTGGGCTACTCCTCCCGCCAGCTCAACAGGATCCTCAGCCACGAACTCGGGGCCGGGCCGCTGTCCTTGGCGCGGGCCAGCCGGGCGCAGACGGCCAGGACGCTCCTGGTCTCCACCTCGATGAAACTTTCGGACGTGGCGTTCGCCGCCGGGTTCAACAGTGTCCGCCAGTTCAACGACACCATCAACGAAGTCTTCGCCCTGACTCCCACGGCACTCCGGGCCACCGCCAAGCCCCTAGGCCATCACGGCAAGCAGGGTGAGGCCACTTCCTTGACCCTCAAGCTCCCGTACCGGGAGCCTTTCGACACGGGGATTTTCGATTTCCTCGCGGCCCGTGCGATTCCCGGCGTCGAACTGGCGGGCCCCACCAGCTATACGCGGACCCTCCGCTTGCCCCTCGGCAACGCAGTGTTCGCAGTGGAGTACGACGCCGGGGCGCGCGGCGGCGCGCTGACCCTCGCCGTCAGCACCTTGGATCTCCACGATCTTCCCGTGCTCCTTAGCCGGGTGCGGCGATTGTTCGATCTCGACGCCGATCCCGTGGCCGTCGACGAGGCGTTGGCCTCCGATGCCAGGCTCTGCCCGTCAGTTCGCGATACGCCCGGGATCAGGGTTCCGGGTGCCGTGGATCCCCAGGAACTGCTGATCCGGGCGATGATCGGCCAGCAAATCACCGTAGCCGCCGCACGCACCGCTTTGAGCCAACTGTCCGACGCCGGGACCCGCTTGCCGGAAGGGCACCCGGGACACGCGCTGGGCCTGGACCGTCTCTTCCCCACGGCCGGGGAAATCGCCCGCTCGGGCCGGGAACTACTGAAAGGCCCCCAGCGCCGCATAGATTCCGTGCTTGCCGCGGCAGCAGCCATGGCCAGCGGGGAACTCGACTTCGACTACGGCGACGACCCCCAAACGCTCGCGGACAAACTATTGCCGTTGCCCGGCGTCGGACCATGGACCGTGGGCTACGTGGCGATGAGGGTCATCGGCGACCCGGACGTCTTCCTCGCCAACGACGCAGCCGTCCGGAACGGCCTCAAGAACCTGGCCGCCTCGGAGGGCCTGCCTACAGACTTCCGCAACGTGAGCCCGTGGCGTTCCTACGCCACGATGCATCTGTGGAGGGCAGCGGCAAGCAAACGCGGCAGCGCTATCGTGTCGCGGGAACGCTCGATGGCCACGGGAGAAGCTCCGGCAAGTCAACACCGTCCGCGTCGGCAGAGGCACGCAGGCTCCCCAGGGTAGGCGTGCGGCCGGCGAGCCAGGCGGCAATATCCGTGATCATGCCGTTGATGGCAACGGACTGCCGCCCCGAGCCGATGACCACCTGCGGCAGGCCCAGGGGCTGAAGCACGAATTTCTGGTCTGCGGGCACGCGGGCCGAGAGGAAATCGAAAAGGTGCTCGCAGAATTGCCGGCTCCAGGCTTCCGGTCCGCGACCGATTCCCAGGTCCGTGACGTGGATGACCAGTTCGCGCCAGAGCGCCAGGCCGCCGTCGAGCACTGTTCCGTTCCGGAAGCTGATCCGGGTGTTCCAGCCGGACTCCACAAGCCCATCGAAGGCCCGCAGGGCCCGCGAGAGGGCCGCTTCGGTGGCGTCACGGTGTTCGGCAAGGCTATGGCTAGCCGCCAGCTCAATCGCCTTCGTACGGCCCTCGTAGCCGCCGTCGTAGATGTCGATGGTCTCGCCGCGTGCGGCGTATTCCAGTTGCCTGGCCATGGCGTTCGAGATACCGGCAATGTGAGCCAGTACGTGGCCGCGGGTCCACCCGGGCAGCTCGGAGGGAGCTGCAACATCGGCGTCGTCGAGTTTGGCGACAACGTCGGTGACAGTGCCGGCTGCTTTGTGGAGCTCGGCAAGAAGCGCTGAGGTAGTGATCTCGGTCATAGCGCCATAGTATCCGACAGGGTTAATGACTGTTAACGAGGATTAACTGGCAGCGGCGGGCATTTCGCTGCAGCCTTTGCGAAAAAGACTGCCTCGAAATACCCGCCGGCGTTGGCCTTCTTTTCGTTACTCCGCGTACTTCCGCACCGCCGCGAGATCCGCTTCGAGGGCAAGCAGTTGGCGCTCGACGGCGGCCGGGGCCGTTCCGCCTTGGGAGTTGCGGCTGTTGAGTGAACCTTCGGTACTGAGCACGGTGCGGACCTCGGGAGTCAAGTGCTCCGAAATGCCCGCGTACTCTTCGTCCGTCAGGTCCCACAGCTCGACGCTGCGCCCTTCAGCCAGCTTCACCGCCGCACCGGAGAGCTCGTGCGCCTCGCGGAACGGCACTCCCTGGCGGACAAGCCACTCGGCGATGTCCGTGGCAAGCGCGAAGCCCTGCGGTGCCAGCGATGCCATGCGCTCGGTGTTGAAAGTGAGCGTGGCGATCATGCCGGAGACGGCCGGGAGCAGCACCTCCAAGGTGTCCGCGGCGTCGAATACCGGTTCCTTGTCTTCCTGCAGATCGCGGTTGTACGCGAGCGGCAGGCCCTTGAGCGTTGCCAACAGCCCGGTCAGGTTGCCGATGAGGCGCCCTGCCTTGCCGCGGGCGAGCTCGGCGACATCCGGGTTCTTCTTCTGCGGCATGATCGACGACCCCGTGGAGTAAGAATCATGGAGCGTGACGAAGGAGAACTCCTTGGTGGCCCACAGGATGACTTCCTCGGAGACCCGCGACAGGTCCACGCCGATCATCGAGCAGATCCACGCGAACTCGGCGAAGACATCGCGCGAGGCAGTGCCGTCGATCGAGTTGTGGACCGCCGAGAAGAAGCCGAGGTCCGCGGCGACGGCCTCGGGATCCAGGCCGAGCGAGGAGCCCGCCAATGCTCCGGAGCCGTAGGGCGAGACACCGGCGCGCTTGTCCCAGTCCTGGAACCGCTGCACGTCGCGCAACAGTGCCCAGGCGTGGGCCAGCAGGTGGTGGCTCAGCAGGACAGGCTGGGCATGCTGCAGGTGCGTCCGGCCGGGCATGGCAACGCCCTGGTGGGCCTTGGCCTGACCAACGAGGGCGTCGATCGTGGCGAGCACGCCGCGGGCGATGATGCGGGCGTGGTCGCGCAGGAACATGCGGCCCAACGTGGCCACCTGGTCGTTGCGCGAACGGCCTGCCCGGAGCTTGCCGCCCAGGTGGGTTCCCGCGCGCTCAATGAGCCCGCGTTCGAGGGAACCGTGGACGTCCTCATCGCTCTCGGCCGGCTGGTAGGCGCCGCTCGCGACGTCGTCATCCAGCTGGGTGAGCGCCGCGAGCATGCCTTCTAGTTCGGCGTCGTCCAGCAGCCCGGCCTTGTGCAGCACGCGGGCATGGGCCTTGGAGCCGGCGATGTCGTAGCGGGCCAGCCGCCAGTCGAAATGCGTGGACTTGCTCAGCGCCGCAAGCGCGTCCGCGGGACCGCCGGCGAACCGGCCGCCCCACAGCGCGCCTTCATTCGTCCCCGAACGCTCCCCAACCTCGCTGCGCTCGGCCGGGGACCCCGGCGTCCGTGGGCCCACCGACGTCATTTGCCCGACACCCGCAGGTCGCGGCCTGCGGCGACCTTGGAGGACATTCCCCACAGCTCGATGAAGCCCTTGGCCTGCGACTGGTCGAAGGTGTCGCCGGTGTCGTAGGTGGCGAGGTCGAAGTCGTAGAGCGAGGTGTCGGAGCGGCGGCCGTTGACGATGGCCTGGCCGCCGTGCAGGACCATGCGGATGTCGCCGGAGACGTACTTCTGGGTGTCCTCGATGAAGGCGTCCAGGGAGCGCTTGAGCGGGGAGAACCACTGGCCGTCGTAGACCAGTTCGGACCAGCGCTGGCCGACGGTGGCCTTGAAGCGGGCCTGCTCGCGCTCGATGGTGACGTCCTCGAGGTGCTTGTGGGCGGTGATGAGGGCCATCGCGCCCGGAGCTTCGTAGATTTCGCGGGACTTGATGCCCACCAGGCGGTCCTCGACGACGTCGATGCGGCCAACGCCTTGGGCACCGGCGCGGCGGTTCAGTTCCTGGATGACCTGGAGCGGAGTGTGCTTGACGCCGTCGATGGCCACGGGGACGCCGGCTTCGAAGGTGATGGTGACTTCGTCCGGTGCCGGCGGGAATTCCGGGGTGGCCGTGTAGTCGTAGATGTCCTTGGTGGGAGCGTTCCAGATGTCCTCGAGGTAGCCGGTTTCGACGGCGCGTCCCCAGACGTTCTGGTCGATCGAGTACGGGTTCTTCTTGGTGGTCTCGATCGGCAGTCCCTTTTCCTCGGCGAAGGCGATGGCCTTGTCGCGGGTCAGGGCGAGGTCGCGGACGGGTGCGATGCATTTCAAGTCCGGGCCCAGCGTCTGGATGCCGACCTCGAAGCGGACCTGGTCGTTGCCCTTGCCCGTGCAACCGTGCGCAACGGTGGTGGCACCGAATTCGCGGGCGGCCTTGACGAGGTGCTTGACGATCACGGGGCGCGAGATCGCCGAAACCAGCGGGTAGTGGCCCTGGTAGAGGGCGTTGGCCTTCAGCGTGGGCATGGCGTATTCGTTGGCGAATTCGTCGCGGGCGTCGGCCACGTAGGCCTCGACGGCGCCGCAGCCGAGGGCGCGCTGGCGGATGGTCTCCAGCGACTCGCCGCCCTGTCCGACGTCGACGGCCACGGCAATGACCTCGGCCCCGGTGGCTTCACCGATCCAGCCGATGGCTACGGAAGTATCAAGGCCACCGGAGTAGGCCAGAACAATGCGCTCAGTCACGAGAGTGCTCCTTTGTTGTTGCTTGGTTCTTTTGAGTCAAAGCTTGGTTCGGGCCGAAGGCCCGGGTGGAACAGCGCCGGAATGGTTCACTTGCCGGGCTGGACTAGTTCCCCGGTCCGGCTTCCTGGGCCAGCTGGAGGAAACGGGCTGCCAGCTCGGCGCCGCCGTCGGGATCCCTGGCAACCAAAAGCAAGGTGTCGTCGCCTGCGATCGTACCCAATACCGACGGCATCACCGAGTGGTCGATGGCCAAGGCGAGGAAGTTCGCGGCACCCGGCGGCGTCCGCAGCACCACGATATTGCCCGACGCCTCGGCGGTCACCAACAGCTCGCCGCAAAGGCGCGACAGGCGAGCGTCCAGGATTTCCTGGGTGACACCGCTTTTCGCATTGCGGTCGCCACCCTCGCCGGGCACTGCGTAGACCAGCGCGCCGTCCTTGCCGCGCACGCGGACCGCCCCAAGTTCCACGAGGTCCCGGGAGAGTGTCGCCTGCGTGACCTGCACGCCGTCGTCCGCCAGCAGTGCCGCGAGCTCGGCCTGCGAGCGCACGGACTCGCCCGTCAGGATCGCGGTGATCCGCGCTTGCCGGGCAGTCTTGGTGGCAGGGCTGGCGCCTTGCGACGCAGGATGGGTGGACACTAGAACGTGCTCTCCCCGGTGCCCTCAACGGGGGAAAGGCCGTCGACGAATGCGAGTCCCGACTTGTGCATCAGCCACGCCATGAGCGCTTTCTGGGCGTGCAAGCGGTTCTCGGCTTCGTCCCAGACGATGGACTGGGGCCCGTCGATGACGCCGGCGGAAATCTCATAGCCTCGGTACGCAGGCAGGCAGTGGAGCACGACGGCGTCCGGTGCGGCGTGTTCCATGGCCGCCTCGTCCACGGAGTACTCGCGGAAGAGCTGCATCCGGGCTTCTTTTTCGGCTTCCTGGCCCATGGACACCCACGTGTCGGTGGCGACGACGTCGGCGTCGTTCAGGGCTTCCTTGGCGTCGGTGGTGATGAGCACGGAACCGCCGGTCTCGGCAGCGCGCTCCTCCGCTGCCGCCACGATCTCGGCCGCGGGCAGGTAGCCTTCCGGGCCCGAGATCCTGACGTGCATGCCCGCCGTGACGCCTGCCAAGAGATACGAGTTGGCCATGTTGTTCGCAGCGTCGCCCAGGTAGGCCATGGTGAGGCCCTTGAGTTCGCCCTTGTGCTCCTTGACTGCCAGGAGGTCCGCGAGCAACTGGCAGGGGTGGTAGTCATCGCACAGGGCATTGATGACGGGAACCTTGGAGTTTTCGGCCATTGCTACGAGGCCGGAGTGCGCGGACGTACGCCAGACGATGGTGGAGACCATGCGTTCGAGGACCTTTGCGGTGTCCTCCACGGATTCCTTGTGGCCGATCTGCGCCTCGCCCGGGTTGATGATGAGCGCGTTCCCGCCCATGTCCGCGATTCCGGTAGCGAAGGACACACGGGTCCGGGTGGAGGTCTTGTCGAAGATGACAGCGACGGTCTTGCGCCCATTGCCGGCAGCTGCGAACGGTTGGACGCTGTACGGAGCGGCCTTCATTCGAACGGCGAGCTCAAGCACTTCGGCTTGCTCGGCCGGTGTGAGGTCCGTGTCCTTGAGGAAATGACGTGTGGTGTTCACTGTGCGTCCTTAGCGGTCAGGGGTGCAGCGGTCTGGGCTGCCGCCGCCTGGATAATGCCGGGCAGCGCGTCGAGGAAACGGTCGGCCTGCTCGGTGGTCAGGATGAGCGGCGGAGCCAGCCGGATGGTGCGCGGGCCCGGGCTGTTGATGATGAAGCCCGCGTCGAGCGCGGCAGTCACCATGGCAGGCGCAATGTCGGCGTCAAGGTCGAAACCGATCAGGAGGCCTTCGCCCCGCACTTCGGTGACTGCGTCGACGTCGGACAGTCCGGCCCGCAGGCGGGCGCCGACGCTGAGAACGTTCGCCAGCACGCCCTGGCTTTCGATGGCATGCAAGGTGGCGAGGGCGGCGGCAGTTGCCACCGGGTTCCCGCCGAAGGTGGTGCCGTGCTGGCCGGCGGTCAGGAGCGACGACGTCGGCTCCCCGAAGGTGATGAGCGCGCCGACCGGGAAGCCGCCGCCCAGGCCCTTGGCGAGGGTCACGGCGTCGGGCACGATTCCGGCGTCTTCGCTGGCCAGCCACTTGCCGGTGCGCCCGATGCCGGTCTGGACCTCGTCCAGGATCAGCAGCGCGCCGGCGGCGGTGGTGGCTTCGCGGGCAGCCCGCAGGTACTCGACGCTGAGCGGGCGGACGCCCGCTTCGCCTTGGATGGGCTCAAGGAACACGGCCGCTGTGCTTTCGTCGACGGCGGCACGGAGCGCCTCGATGTCGCCGAACGGGATGTGGACCACGCCTCCGGGCAACGGCTCGAACGGTGCCCGGTAGGCTTCCTTGGCGGTCAGGGCCAGGGCGCCCATGGTGCGGCCATGGAAGGCACCTTCCAGGGCGATGATCTTGGTGCGCGTCGCAGAACTGTTGCGCCGAGCCAGCTTGAACGCGGCCTCGTTGGCCTCGGTGCCGGAGTTGGCGAAGAACACCTTGGAGCCGGCAGGAGCCTTGGTGATGGCCAGGAGCTTCTCGGCGAGCGCGATCTGCGTGGGGCTCGTGAAGAAATTGGAGACGTGCCCCAGCGTGGCCAGCTGGCTGGAGATGACAGAGGTGACGAACGGGTGGGCATGGCCCAGCGCGTTCACGGCAATCCCGCCGAGGAGGTCCAGGTATTCCTTGCCGTCGGCGTCCCACACGAGGGCTCCCGCACCACGGACCAGGACCCGCTGCGGGGTGCCGAAGACGCCCATGAGCGAAGAAGAGTAACGGGCAAGCCAGTCGCTTCCCGTGCTCTGGGAAACGAGCGTGGTTGCGGCGGCCTCCGCAGCGCCGGTCGGGCTCAAACCAACAGTTTCGTTCATGCGTTCACTTCCTCGTCGGGGACAACTTGGGTTCCGATGCCCGCGGTCGTAAAGGTTTCCAGGAGCATGGAGTGCGGCAGGCGGCCATCCACGATGTGCGCCCGCTCGACTCCTTCATCGATGGCCTTCAGGCAGGCCGTCATTTTCGGGATCATGCCGGACTCCAGGCGCGGCAGCATCTCCCGCAATTCCGTGGCCGTCAGCGAGGAAATGAGCGAGGACTTGTCCGGCCAGTTGGCGTAGAGGCCCTCGACGTCGGTCAGGATGACGAGCTTGGATGCGCCCAGTGCCGAGGCAACCGCCGCTGCTGCCGTGTCCGCGTTGACATTAAGCACTTGTCCGGTAGTGGAGCCGGTGCCATCCCCTTCGTCAAGGATCTCGGGGGCGACCGTCGAAATCACCGGGATGCGGCCGGCGTCGAGGATGTCCTCGATACCCCTGGGATCAACGCCCACCACTTCGCCCACCAAGCCGAGGTCCACTTCCTCGCCGTCCACCACGGTGCCGGTGCGCACGGCACGCAGGAGTCCGCCGTCTTCACCGGACATCCCGACCGCATAGGGTCCGTGGGAGTTGATGAGGCCCACGAGCTCGCGGCCCACTTGTCCGGTAAGCACCATACGGACCACGTCCATGGCCTCGGGAGTGGTGACGCGCAGGCCGCCCTTGAATTCGGATTCGATGCCCAGGCGGCCAAGCATCGAGTTGATCTGCGGGCCTCCCCCGTGCACGACGACCGGGTGGATACCCACGTGGTGCAGGAAGACGATATCCTCGGCGAAGGCGCGTCGGAGTTCCTCGTTGACCATGGCGTTGCCGCCGTACTTGATCACCATGGTGGTACCGGCGAAGCGTTGGATCCACGGCAGTGCCTCGATCAGCGTCGCGGCCTTGTCCTGGGCATCGCTCATGGAGGTATTTTCGCGGGTGTGCGCAGTCATGGTCATCCCGTCTAGCTCGAGTAGGCGCTGTTCTCGTGCACGTACTCGTGCGTGAGGTCGTTGGTCCAGATGGTGGCCTCGGCGTCGCCGGCCTGCAGGTCGATTTCCACGAGCACCTCGCGGGGCTCGAGATCCACCAGGTTTCGGTCGTCGCCGATGCTGCCGTTGCGGCAGATCTGGATGCCGTTCATGGAGACGTTGAGCTGGTCCGGTTCGAAGACGGCGTCCGTGGTGCCCACCGAGGACAGGACGCGGCCCCAGTTGGGGTCCTTGCCGAAGATGGCGGTCTTGAAGAGGTTGGAGCGGGCCACTGAACGGCTGACGATTTCGGCGTCGCGCTCGCTCGCCGCGTTGAATGTGCGGATGGCGATGTCGTGGCTGGCACCTTCTGCGTCGCCGATCAACTTGCGGGCAAGCTCGGCACACACCTGGGTGATTCCTGCGCCAAGCTGCTCGGCGGACGGGATGGCCTCGGAGGCCCCGGAGGCCAACAGGACGACCGTGTCGTTGGTGGACATGCAGCCGTCCGAGTCGGTGCGGTCGAAGGTGACGCGCGTGGCGTCGCGGAGGACTACGTCGAGCTCTTCCGCCGGGACCTGGGCATCAGTGGTGAGCACCACGAGCATGGTTGCGAGGCCTGGCGCCAGCATGCCGGCGCCCTTCGCGATGCCCCCGACGGTGAACGAGTTGCCTTCGGAGTCGGTGCCGCTGAAGACTGCTTCCTTCGCCACGCTGTCCGTGGTCATGATCGCCGTAGCGGCGGCAGGACCGCCGTTCTCGGAGAGTTCCGCGAACGCCGCTTCGATGCCCGGGATGATCTTGTCCATGGGCAGCTGCTCACCGATCAGTCCGGTGGAGCAGACCACGACGTCGGAGGCGGAGATCCCGAGCACGGCCGCCACTTTCTCTGCGGTTGCGTGCGTATTTTGGAATCCCTGCGGACCGGTGCAGGCGTTGGCGCCGCCGGAATTCAGCACCACTGCGTCAACGCGCCCGTCGGAGAGGACCTGCCGTGACCAGTGCACGGGTGCCGCGGCCACGCGGTTCGAGGTGAAAACGGCTGCCGCGGCTTTCAGGGGGCCGTCGTTGACAACCAGGGCAAGGTCCGGATTCCCGGACGCCTTGATGCCGGCTTTGACACCTGCGGCCCGGAATCCCTGGGGGGCGGTGATGGTCACGGGGCAACTCCTTGGACGTTGAGGCCGGCGGATTCGTCCAGGCCGAGGGCAATATTCATGGACTGCACGGCGCCGCCGGCGGTCCCTTTGGTCAGGTTATCGATGGCGCACGTGACAACCACGCGGCCGGAATGCTCGTCGAAGGCCAACTGCATGACTGCGTGGTTGGAACCCTGCACCGATTTAGTGGTGGGCCACTGCCCTTCGGGCAACAGGTGGACGAACGGTTCGTCGTCGTAGGCTTCGGCCCAGGCACTGCGCAGTTCGGCGGCCGTGACCCCGGCCTTGACCTTTGCTGTCGCCGTGCTCAGGATGCCGCGGCTCATGGGCGCGAGGGTGGGAGTGAAGGACACGGTGACTGGTTCACCGGCCGCGTTGGAAAGTCCTTGTTCGATCTCGGGGGTGTGGCGGTGTCCGCCGCCCACGCCATAAGGACTCATGGACCCCATGACCTCGGAACCGATGAGGTTCACCTTGGCTGCCTTGCCGGCACCCGAGGTGCCGGAAGCAGACACAATCACGACGTCGTCCGGCTGGAGAAGCTTGTTGGCGAAGCCGGGCGTGAGGGCGAGAAGGGCCGACGTCGGGTAGCAACCGGGCACCGCAATCCGCTTCGACCCCTTGAGTGCGTCGCGCTGGCCGGGAAGTTCCGGAAGCCCGTAGGGCCAGGTCCCCGCGTGGGCGGAGCCGTAGAACTTTTCCCACGCCGCGGGGTCTTCGAGCCGGTGGTCAGCGCCGGCGTCGATCACCAGTGTGCCTTCGGGCAGCTGCGCCGCGATCTCAGCCGAGGCTCCGTGCGGGAGGGCCAGGAACACGACGTCGTGGCCAGCGAGGTTTTCCACGCTGGTGTCCTCGAGAATCCGGCTGGCCAAACCGTGGAGATGCGGCTGCAACTCCCCTAGTCTGGAACCGGCATTGCTGTGCGCGGTGATGGCGCCGATGGTGACGTCCGGATGGCCCGCCAGGAGGCGCAGCACCTCTCCCCCGGCATAGCCGCTAGCACCGGAGACGGCAACAGAAATAGTCATGCCACGACTATACAGCAAAACTATTCATAGTTGCCGATATTTATGCACGACCTTTTCAGGGCTTTCTGGGGCAGCCCGGCTCGGCGCGCCGATTTGGGAGCGTATGCTGAATAGAGGGTGATCTAGACCGTGCAGCCGATCGTCGGTTGCAGCGTTGCCCGTTATGTATTACGGGGCAACTGCATATGTCACAGACCTCCACGACTGAACGTCCTAGCAAGGTCGTCCGGCCACCCAACGCCGTCGTGCTCAGCTATTCCGAGCTTCTCAAGACGGTCCGCGCGGAGGGGCTTTTGAAGCGCCGCGTCGGCTTTTATATCAGCGTTTTCGCTTCCCTGGTCCTCCTGCTGACCGGCACCTGGTTCGGCTTCGCGCTGATCGGCCCCAGCTGGTACCAACTACTCATCGCCGCAGCCCTGGGCATCCTTTGTACCCAGTTGAGCTTCCTGGCACATGAGGCCGGCCACCGCCAGATTTTTGCCTCGCGCAGGGCCAACGACTGGTCCGCGCGTATCCTGGCCACGTCGGTTGCCGGCATCAGTTACTCCTGGTGGGAACAGAAGCACGGCGCGCACCACAACAGCCCGAACGTTATTTCCAAGGACCCGGACATCAAGACCGGCGCCCTGGCCTTCCACGTTGAAGCCGCTGCCGGCAGGCAGGGACGCTTCGCGTTCCTCACGCGCAGGCAGGGCTGGTTCTTCTTCCCGCTCCTCCTCCTGCTGGGTATCAGCCTGCAGTGGGAGTCCTTGATGTACATCTGCCGGCCCGGAGCCATCAAGCACCGCTGGGTGGAGACGCCCATCCTCCTGGCACGGCTTCTCGCCCTGCCGGTCCTCGCCTTTACCTTCCTGCCGCTGGGCATGGCATTTGCCTTCCTGGGCGTCCAGATCATGGTGTTCGGCTTCTACATGGGTGCTTCCTTCGCCCCGAACCATAAGGGCATGCCGGTTCTGCCGGAAGACTCCCGCGTCGATTTCCTGCGTCGCCAGATCCTGACTGCCAGGAACATCTCCGGCGGCCCCTTCATGAACATCCTCCTGGGCGGCCTCAACCACCAGGCCGAACACCACCTCTTCCCGGACATGGCCCGCCCCCACTTGCGCCGCGCCTCGGAGATCGTCCGAAGCTACTGCGAAAAGCACTCGATTGCCTACACCGAAACCACGTTGATGCAGTCATACGCCATCGTCGTGCGTTACCTCAATGAGGTCGGACTCGCCGCGGGCCGCGGCTTTGACTGCCCCGTCGCTTCCGCGCACGGCAGGGGCTGACACGCCCGGAAGTCATCCGGACACATTACGGCGAACCACCGCCCCGAGCCGCTGACTGGACACTCGACGGACTCCGCTCCCTAGGATGGTTGTGTGAATGCGGGCACGAAAGTGCCTCGACGGAGAAGGAGACCCATGACGCACGCAATCATTGCCCGGAAAGCCGGAGGACCCGAAGTCCTCGAACTCACCGAGGCAGAGGTCCCGGTTCCGGGTCCGCGCCAGCTCCTTGTCAAAGTTGCAGCCGCCGGAGTGAACTTCATCGACACATATCAGCGCAGCGGCATCTACAAGGTTGAGTATCCATTCACCCCCGGCTCCGAGTCGGCAGGCACCGTGGTTGCCATCGGCGCGGACGTGGTGGATTTCACCGTCGGCGACAGGATCGCTACCGCTGAAGGATCCCGCAGCTACGCGGAGTACACCCTGGTGGACGCCGACAAAGCGCTTCCGGTACCGGACGGCGTCGACGACCACACCGCGGCAGCCCTGCCGCTGCAAGGAATGACCGCGCATTACCTGATCAACTCGTCTTTCCGCGTGGAGCCGGGCCACACCGTCCTGACCCATGCCGGCGCCGGTGGCGTGGGACTCATCCTGACGCAGTTGCTCAAGGCCCGGGGTGCCCGCGTCATCACCACAGTATCCTCGGACGAGAAGGAAGCCCTGGCCCGGGAAGCCGGCGCGGACGAGGTCCTGCGCTACAGCGGATTTGCGGACAAGGTCCGCGAGCTCACCGACGGCGAAGGCGTCAACGTGGTGTACGACGGCGTCGGCAAGGATACTTTCGACGGATCCCTCGCGAGCCTTCGCATCCGCGGCGCACTCGTCTTGTTCGGGGCGGCGTCCGGACCCGTGCCCCCGTTCGACCCGCAGCGACTGAACGCAGGCGGATCGTTGTCCCTGACACGCCCGACGCTTGGCCATTTCCTCCAAAACCCGCAGGAACGGCACTGGCGTTCGGCCGAAGTCTTCCGCGCTGCCGCCAGCGGCGCCCTCAAAGTCCGGGTTGGCGGAACCTACCCGCTCGCCGAGGCCGCCCAGGCCCATCGCGACCTGGAAGCGCGCAACACCACAGGCAAACTACTGTTGGTCCCATAAATCGAAGCAAATGCCACGCGGCCGCTGACACTTTTTGTTCACCTCAATCCGAGAAACTTGGGAACGTGACCCAGGAACATGAAATCCCGGCGGACAGCCTGGAACTCAAAGTCGTGCATCTCCCCCAGCTGCAAGGCTCGGCAGCCGCACCTCCAGCGCGCACACTCGTCGAGATCCTCCAGGACACGGCCCGGACATTCCCGGAGGCGTCTGCCCTCGATGACGGGCACAAGTCGCTGAGTTACTCCGAACTCATGGCTCAGGTGCGCGGTTTTGCGGCGACGCTCAACGCAGCCGGACTGGGGCCGGGAGACAAGATCGGCGTGCGGGTCCCTTCCGGATCCAACGATCTGTACATTGCCATCCTGGCGATCCTCTCGATTGCGGCCGCCTACGTGCCCGTGGACGCGGACGATCCCGAGGAACGGGCACGGCTGGTTTTCGGAGAAGCCAAGGTATCTGCCGTTGTCACCAAGGGCCGCAAGATCGAAGTGTCCGGGGAGCGCGCGGCACCGCACCCGGCTCCGCGCACCCCAGGGCTGGACGACGATTCGTGGGTCATCTTCACCTCAGGTTCCACCGGCACGCCCAAGGGCGTGGCGGTGCAGCACCGTTCCTCCGCTGCTTTTGTTGACGCCGAAGCCCGGATCCTCCTCCAGGAAGATCCGATCGGTCCGCAGGACCGGGTCCTCGCCGGCCTTTCAGTGGCCTTCGACGCTTCCTGCGAAGAGATGTGGCTTGCATGGCGGCACGGTGCCTGCCTGGTCCCGGCACCGCGCGCCCTCGTGCGTTCCGGCATGGACCTCGGCCCATGGCTCATCAACCACGGCATCACAGTGGTGTCCACCGTTCCGACGCTCGCGGCCCTGTGGCCGGCCGAAGCCCTTGAGAACGTGCGCCTGCTTATTTTCGGCGGCGAGGCCTGCCCGCCCGAACTCGCCGAGCGCCTCGCGGTGGAAGGCCGCGAAGTGTGGAACACCTACGGCCCCACCGAAGCGACCGTCGTGGCGTGCGCGGCTCCCCTCGGCGGGCACGGCCCCGTCCGGATCGGACTGCCGCTGGACGGCTGGGACCTCGCCGTCGTCGACGCCGCCGGGGTTCCGGTAGCGGAAGGCGGGACGGGCGAACTGATCATCGGCGGCGTCGGACTGGCCCGCTACCTGGATCCGGCCAAGGACGCCGAAAAGTACGCCCCCATGCCATCCCTTGGATGGGAACGGGCGTATCGCTCGGGCGACCTCGTCCGCTACGAGGAAGCCGGCCTCATCTTCCAAGGCCGCGCGGACGAACAGGTCAAGCTTGGCGGCAGGCGCATCGAACTCGGCGAGATCGACGCCGCCCTCCAGGCCCTCCCGGGAGTCGCCGGTGCCGCGGCCGCAGTCCGCACGACGGCGGCGGGGAACCAGATACTGGTCGGCTACCTGGCTCCAGCCGGACCTGAGGACATCGACCTCGCAGCTTCCCGCGAGCTCCTGACGGAAAGCCTGCCCGCGGCGCTGATCCCCCTGCTCACGGTCGTGGATTCGCTTCCAACGAAGACCAGCGGCAAAGTAGACCGGCATTCCCTTCCGTGGCCGTTGGCGGGCGCAGGCGCCGCGGATGCCGACAAGGCACCACTCAACCTTCCCGAAGACGCCCAATGGGTGGTTGAGCAATGGGAAAGCGTCCTCGGCTCCAGCGTCACCTCGCTCGACGCCGACTTCTTCGCCTACGGTGGCGGCTCCCTCGCCGCCGCCCAACTGGTCTCGGCGCTGCGCGTGCGCTACCCCACCATCACGGTGGCCGAAATCTACGCGACACCCCGCGTCGGCGCCCTGGTCGACGCCGCGCGGCAGTCTTTGCCCGAAGGCGGCATACAGGGGCCGGCGGCGGAACGCACGGTTCGCCCCACCTCCCGGAAATCGCAGGTCTTCCAGACCCTGATGGGGATCTTCCTCAACATCCTGGTTGGCATGCGCTGGCTCACGTATCTCATGGCCGCGAACCATTTGCTGGCCGACCTCGCCGGTTTCACAGCCGCTCCGGTGGTGTCCTGGTGGTGGATCCTGGCGTCTTGGCTGGTGTTCGTGAGCCCGCCCGGACGCATGGGCATCTCGATCCTGGCCGCGCGAACCCTCTTGCGTGGGGTCCAACCCGGAACCTACCCGCGATCGGGCAAAGTCCACTTGAAGCTGTGGCTGGCCGAACAGATCCAGGACCTTTCGAGCGCCATCAGCCTTGCCAGCGCTCCGTGGGTTCCCTACTACGCCAGGGCACTGGGGGCGAAGATAGGGAACAACGTCCATTTGCACTCCCTTCCTCCCGTCACAGGACTGCTGTCCTTGGGCAGCGGCTGCAACATCGAACCCGAAGTGGACCTCTCCGCCTGGTGGATCGACGGTGACTTTGTCCACATCGGCGCCATCCATGTAGGTGCCGGTGCCACAGTCGGCTCCCGCAGCACGCTGATGCCAGGAACCAGCATCGGCGCGGGCGCGCGGGTGGAGCCCGGTTCCGCGGTGTTGGGCAAGGTCAAGGCCGGGCACCTCGTTGCCGGATCCCCCGCCGAACGCCGTGGCAAAGCCAAGAATGGATGGCCCGAGACCCCCTCGTCGCACCACCTGATCGGCCGGCTCTGGTTTGCGGCGTTCGCTGCCGCCTCGGCGCTGCTCGCCTTGATTCCGTACATTTCGGCATTCGTCGCCGCGATCGTCATCCTGGTCTTCATCCAAGGCCGGAGCTCGCTGCAGGATGCCTTCCCTGAACTCCTGCTTGCCATTCCCCTGGCTGCACTCGCCTGGTTCCTGTGCAATCTCCTGCTGATCCTGGCGACTACCCGGATGCTCGGCGTCGGTCTCAAGGAGGGATACTATCGCGTCCGCAGCCGCGTCGGTTGGCAGGTTTGGGCCACTGAACGGGTCTTGGACATGGCCCGGGATCTGCTCTTCCCCATCTACGCCAGCCTCTTCACGCCCGTGTGGCTGCGCCTGCTGGGCGCCAAAGTAGGCCGCAATGTGGAGGCTTCCACGGTGCTGCTGCTGCCACGCATGACGACCATCGGCGACGGCGCGTTCCTCGCCGACGACACCATGGTGGCCTCCTACGAGCTCGGCGGCGGCTGGATGAAGATCGGACCGGCCAAGATCGGCAAACGCTCGTTCCTCGGCAACTCCGGCATGACCGCCGCAGGACGCAGCGTGCCCAAGAACTCACTCGTCGCGGTCCTGTCGGCCACTCCGGCCAAGGCCAAATCGGGCACCTCCTGGCTGGGCAGTCCGCCCGTCAGGCTGCGCCGGACCGCCGTCAACGCAGATCTGAGCCTCACCTTCAACCCGCCGCTGGCCCTCAAGACCAAACGGGCCCTGTGGGAACTATGCCGGCTGGTGCCGGTCATCCTGACCGTGGGGATCGCCGTCGGCATCATGCTGGCCCTCGACTGGATCGCCACCGAGACCTCCTACTGGCTTGCCGCCGTCCTCGGAGGCGTCGTGGTCCTCGCGGCCGGCGCGGTGGCCGCGGCAAGTTCGGTCGCCGCGAAATGGATACTGGTGGGGCGCATCAAAGAGGGCGAGCACCCCCTGTGGAGCTCATTCATCTGGCGCAACGAAGTGGTGGACACCTTCATCGAGATGGTCAGTGCTCCATGGTTCGCACGTTCGGCATCCGGCACGCCTGCGTTGGTGTGGTGGCTCCGTGCCCTCGGGGCGAAAATCGGCCGGGGTACCTGGTGCGAGAGCTACTGGCTCCCCGAAGCCGACCTCGTCACGCTCGGCGAAAGCTCCACGGTCAACCGTGGCTGTGTGGTCCAGACACACCTCTTCCATGACCGCATCATGAGCATCGATACCGTGGTCCTCGGGGATGGCGCCACGATGGGTCCGCACGGCGTCATCCTGCCGCGCGCAAGTATCGGGGCCGGCGGAACGGTGGGACCGGCGTCGCTGGTTATGCGTGGCGAGACGGTTCCCGCGGGCACATACTGGATGGGCAACCCGGTCAGCCCGTGGTCCGGACCGTAGCGTAGATTGGCAAGAGGGCGTGAAATACCGGCCCGTGACACGACCGCAGCACAACAAGCTACACGGAGGCAGCCAGCGCACATGAGCCGCAGCGAACCCGGAACAACCCAAGCGCAGGAAACAACCGCGACTGCCGCCGATCCCTACACCCTGCACCACGGGAGCACGGCATTCCAGGTGCTAAGGTACAAGCTGGACCTGGACTATAGCCTGGGCAGCAACCGGCTCAACGGCCGCGCCATGCTCCGTTGCATAACCCTCGAAGACACGGACTCCGTAGTCTTGGACCTGGTGGGCCTGAGGGCTTCCAAAATCCTGGTTGACGGCAAGAAAGTGCCGAAGTTCAGCCCGCGCGGCGAACACCTCGTGATCACCGTCAAAGACCGCTTGCGGGCAGGCCAGCACTTCACGGTTGAACTCCGCTACGACGGCAACCCGAAGCCGCGCCGGGGCCTGTGGGGCGAAGTCGGGTGGGAAGAGCTCGAGGACGGAGTGCTGGTTGCCGGGCAGCCGAACGGCGCCGCGTCCTGGTTCCCGTGCAACGACCATCCGCGGCACAAGTCCAGCTACTTGATCAGCATCACTACCGACGACAACTACCGTGCCATCTGCAACGGCCGCCTCGTCTCCCACAGCAGGAAATCAAGCCGCGAAACCTGGGTCTACGAACAAGCCGAGCCGATGGCAAGCTATCTCGCCACGGTGCAAATCGGACGCTACCGGCTTCACCAGCTCAGCCCCGCCCCCGACGGCGTCCGCGCCGGGACTGCCCATCACGCCGAAGCCCTGCGGCAGGCTCCGGTGCCCCAGTTCGTCGCGGTCTCCCCCGGTTTATTGACCGAGGCCCGTGAAGGCCTGGCACGGCAGGCCGACATGATGCGCACCTTCGTGGAGTGTTTCGGTCCGTATCCCTTTGCCGAATACACGGCCGTGGTGACCGAGGACGAACTGGAAATCCCGCTTGAGGCCCAGACGCTCTCGATCTTCGGCCGGAACCACATGGAGCAATCGTGGGACGCGCAGCGCCTCATCGCCCACGAGCTGTCCCATCAGTGGTTCGGCAACTCGCTCACGGTGAGCAGCTGGAGGGACATCTGGCTGCACGAGGGCTTCGCCTGCTACGCGGAGTGGATCTGGTCCGAGGAAGCCGGCGTCATGTCCCTCGCCAACCGCGCAAAGACGGCGTGGCGCAAGCTCGACATGGGCGCCCAGGACTTGGTGATCGGGGACCCCGGGCCGGAGCACATGTTCGATGACCGCGTCTACAAGCGCGGAGCCCTTGCCCTCCATGCCGTCCGTCGTGCATGCGGAGACGCAGCGTTTTTCGGGTTGCTGCGGCATTGGACCGAGGCCAAGCGCCACAGCTCGGTCTCCACGGAGGAATTCATCGCTGCGGCCAACGCTTACGTCCCGGGACTCGACGCGGCCAGTGTCCTGGAACCGTGGCTGTACCAAGCAGGGCTGCCCGCTTTCAGCTGACCCTGGAATTCAGCTAAGCCAAGGACTCAGCGGGACGTTACCGCGAGCGCGGCGAGGAGTCCGGCCGGAAGATCCCGGCCGTCAGCGCTGGCCGGGAGCTGCAGGTCCCACAGCCCCGGCCGTTCAAGCACCTCGAGGGAATCCGGCGCCACCCTGAGCCCTTCGCCTGTCATCTTCAACCAGGCTTCCTTGCGCGCCCACAATCTTGCCCGCTCTTGGGCGGCCCGACGTCCGGGTTCCAGCGCGTCGAGATGGCGCCGCTCCCGTGCGGTCAGGGCAACGTCGTCGAAGCCGACGAACTCCGTGTCCGCCGCATTTTCCAGGTCGACGCCCACGCGCAGCCCGGGTCCGGGATACGCGACGGCGGCAAACAGCACCCAGCCCGACGACCGTGAGGCGCTGAGCGCCAGGGGTGCGGGGCCGCCGTCGAGCACGTATCCGGGCCGGCCATGCGCGATGTCCGGACCAGAACCGCAGTCCGGGCACTCATAGGCCGCCTTGAGCTTCGAGGCGGGAACACCCAGAAGGGTGGCGGCGAAGTCTTGCTGCGCCAGCCTGGATGCCAGGAACTCCAGGCGCAGGGTCGCAGCCATGGCGTCTCCCCTTAGGGTTTCGGCCGGAGACAGCAATTCCGCCGCTATCTTTTCGATGGCGGCGGAATCGGCAAGATCCAGGGACTGGATGTGAACAGCCAGCCCCTGGATGCCCGGGTTGATACTCGTCAGCGCTGGACTGCTCCGAACCGCTCTGCGGCGACGGCGACGGCGGCCTCGCGTGCCTCCGAGGCCTCGTCGGCGGTCAAAGTGCGGTCCGTGGCACGGAACCGCAGCCCGAAGGCAAGCGATTTCTTGCCGTCTTCGATCCCTTGGCCTGCGTAGACATCGAACAGGGCAACGTCTTCGAGGAGATCGCCGGCGCCTTCCCGCAGGGCAGCCAGTACGGCGTCCGCCGGAACGTCCTGCGGCACCACGAGGGCAACGTCCTGCGTGGCGACCGGGAAGCCCGAGATGTGCTTGGCAACAATGACGTCCGGAGCAGCATCGAACAGTGCGTCCGCGTTGAGCTCAAGGGCCACGGAGCGCGCCGGCATGTCATGTGCTGCGAGCAGCTTGGGGTGCAATTCGCCCGCGTAGCCCACGACGTCGCCCGAGCGAAGCGCCAACTGGGCGGCACGGCCCGGGTGGAACGCCTGGTGGCTGCCTTGGCTGACCACGAGTTCCACGCCGAGGACGTCGCCGACGAGCCGCGCAACGTCCAGGGCGTCGGCCCAGTCCCAGGCACGCGGGGTGTGGGCCGCGGCTGCCGGGGAATCATGGCCGGTCAAAACAGCGGCGATGTGCAGCGGCTGGTCCGGGACGCCGTCGTACAGTCCATCAAGGACCTCGTCGGTTGGCTTGACTCCCAGCGGCGGGATGGATGCCGTGCCCAGCTGACCGTCGGGGAGGAACACCGAGCCTGCCTCGAAGAGGGCGAGGTCCCGGAAACCGCGGGAGTGGTTGCGGCGGGCCACCTCGATCAGGCCGGGAAGCACGGAGGTACGCAGGTAACCGTGTTCCTCGCTGATCGGGTTGGCCAATTTGAGGGCGGTGCGCGCCGCGCCCTCTTCCGCCACGCCGAAGGTGTCGTTGGCCGACTTGGAGACGAACGGGTAAGAGAGGACCTCGGTGAGCCCGGCGTCGGCGAGGGCCTGGACCACGCGGCGCTTTTGCTGCTGGGTCCGGGTCAGGCCGCGCCCTGGAGGTGCCACGGGTAGGGTCGCCGGGATGTTGTCGTAGCCCACCAGCCTCGCGATTTCCTCGGAAAGGTCTTCCTTGGTTTCCAGGTCATTGCGCCAACTCGGTGCCGTGACCACATAGGAGCCGCCCACTTCGTCCTTCAGGACGATGGCGCCCAGGTCCTTGAGGGAACCCGTGATCTGTTCTTCCGTGAAGTCGATGCCGATCCGGGAGGCCGCGTAGCCGGCAGGCAGCTCGATGGTCACGGCGTCAGGTGCCGTCCCGACGTCGGTACCGGCTTCGTCCGCCGTCCCGCCGGCGAGTTCCACCAGGAGGTCGACGACGCGCTGGGCGGCAACGTTGGCAACCTGCCAATCCACTCCGCGTTCGAAGCGCTTGGACGCCTCTGACGGCAGCTTGTGCCTGCGGCGCGAGCGCCCGATCGAGACCTCGTCGAAGTGCGCGGCCTCGACCAGGACGTTGGTGGTCGAATCGGAAACCTCGGTATTGGCTCCGCCCATGACGCCCGCGATGCCGATTGCGCCGGAGTCGTCGGTGATCAGGAGGTCTTCGACGTCGAGCGAACGCACTTTGTCGTCGAGGGTGGTGATCTTCTCCCCCGCGACGGCGCGGCGGACCACGATATCGCCCGAAAGCTTGTCGAGGTCGTAGCAGTGGTTCGGCTGGCCGAGTTCGAGCATCACGTAGTTGGAGATGTCCACAGGCAGCGAAATGGAGCGGATGCCGGCCAGGCGCAGCCGGGAGACCATCCACGGCGGGGTGGGGCGGGTGGCGTCCACGCCGCGAACCGTGCGGGCCACGAAGCGGTCGCAACCGGGCTTCCCGTAGATGGGGGCGTCGTCGTTGAGCTTGACGCCGTAGCCGCCGGAGAGCGCGGCGGGGGCATTGACCTTGGCAGCCGGGTCCGTGAAGACGGTTCCGGTGGCGTGGGCGTACTCGCGGGCCACGCCGCGGATCGAGAACGCGTAGCCGCGGTCCGGAGTGACATTGATTTCGGCGGCTTCGTCGTAGAGGCCAAGGAGGGACATGGCGTCGGTGCCGATTTCGGGATCCAGGCCGATGCGGGAAAGCACCAGGATGCCGTCGTGGTCCTCGCCGATGCCGAGTTCACGGACGGAGGCGATCATGCCCGCGGACAGGTGCCCGTAGGTCTTGCGCGCGGAAATGTGGAAGTCACCCGGGAGCACAGCGCCCGGGAGGGTCACTACAACCTTGTCTCCCTCGACGAAGTTGTGGGCACCGCAAATGATGCCCTGCACGCCGGAGGGATCGATGCCCTTGCCGGTCAGGGTCTGCTCCTGGCCTTCGGGGACCACGCGGACCTGGCACCAGTTGATGGTCTTGCCGTTGCTCTGCGGTTCCTTGACGAGGCTCAGGACCTGGCCCACCACGATGGGACCCTTGAGTTCGTCCGTGGGGCGGTGGACAGCTTCTTCTTCAAAGCCGACCTTGACCAGTTCCGCCATGACGTCTTCGGCCGTGGCGTCGGCCGGAACCTGCGCGAATTCACGCAGCCATGAAAGTGGGATACGCACTGTTAGATCTCCATCCCGAAGTGCTCGCTGAAACGTACATCGCCTTCGATCATGTCGCGCATGTCGCCGACCTCGTTGCGGAACATGAGCGTGCGCTCGATGCCCATGCCGAAGGCAAAACCTGAATACTCGTCCGGGTCGATGCCGGCAGCGCGCAGGACGTTGGGATTGACCATGCCGCAGCCGCCCCATTCGATCCAGCGGGGGCCGCCCTTGGCACCGGGGTGCCAAATGTCCAACTCCGCGGACGGCTCGGTGAACGGGAAGTAGTTGGGACGCAGGCGGATCTGTGCCTCGTCACCGAACATCTGGCGGGCGAAGTGCTCCAAGGTGCCGCGCAGGTCGGCCATGCTCAGCTTCTTGTCAATGGCCAGGCCCTCGAACTGGTGGAACACGGGTGTGTGCGTGGCATCGAGTTCATCGGTGCGGAATACCTTGCCCGGGCACAGCACATAGATGGGTACTTCGCGCTCCAACATGGACCGGACCTGTACCGGGGACGTGTGCGTGCGCATGAGCAGGTGCGCCTCGGGAGGTTCCACGAAGAAGGTGTCCTGCATTTCGCGCGCCGGGTGGTCCGGCTTGAAGTTGAGGGCGTCGAAGTTGAACCACTCGGACTCGACCTCCGGTCCTTCGGCGATTTCCCAGCCCATGCCGACGAAGATGTCCGCCACGCGGTCCTGCAGCGTGGAGAGCGGGTGGCGGGCACCGGCGCGGCGCCGCCGCGGCGCTGCCGTGACATCGACGGTTTCCTCGACAAGGATGCGGGCGTCGTTTTCGGCTTCGAGCACAGCGGTCCGTGCTGCGAGCGCCTGGTTGACGCGGCCACGGGAGGAACCCATGAGCTTGCCTGCGGCGGCCTTCTGCTCCTTGGGCAGGCCGCCGATTTCACGGTTGGCAAGGCTCAAGGGCGACTTCTCGCCGGTGTGCGCCAAGCGGACGGCTTTGAGTTCTTCGAGGGAGGATGCAGCGGCAATCGCGGCGACGGCTTCCTCAACGGCAGCGGTGATGGCGGCTTCATCCAGAGGGTTCGGGATGGCAGCGCCCGGCAAAGTGTCAGTCATCTACTGTTCTTAGCTACGAGTCGGAAATGGTCTTCACCAGGCAGGGCCATGGCAAAAGCAGGAGCGATGCTCGCTGGACGCGTCCGGCGGGCACTAACAACCAGTCTAGTAGAAGGGTCCCGCGGGGATTTAACCCGTGACCCTGCCTCATCGATTCATCGGCGCGCCCGGGGCTAGCATGGCCTCATGACACCGGTCCGCACCATCACTGTCACCGGAGAGGGAACCGCGGAAGCCGTTCCCGACCTGCTCACGCTCACGCTCGCCGTCGAGGTCAGGCGCGACGCCGCCGAAGCGGCCTATGGCGATGCGGGAGCGATCGTCTCGGCGGTGACCGACGCGTTACGAGGGCACGGCGTGGCCGGTCCCGACTTGCGGACCAGCGGCCTCAATCTTCGCGCCGACCTTGTGTGGGCTGAGAACCAGGGGCAAAAGGTCAGCGGTTATGTTGCGTCAACCACCCTGGTTGCCAGGGTCGGCCCGCCGTCGGCGGCCCCCGCGGCCATCTCCGCCGCGGTGGCGGCGGGCGGCGACAACCTTCGCATCCACGGGATCGAACAGGGATTCACGGATGCCTCGGCCGTTGCGGCACGGGCACAGGAGGCTGCCTGGCGGGAGGCCGAAGCGAAGGCGGCCCGCTTCGCCGCGCTTGCCGGCGGCCGCTTGGGGCTCGTCCTCTCCATCGATCAGCGGCCGGAGCATGGATCTCCGGTGCCCATGATGGCCGGTATGCAGCGTGCTTCAACGAGCGAAGGCGTGCCCATCGAAGCGGGATCGGTGGCGGTTTCCGCGAGCGTGGTGGTGCAGTGGGAGCTGGATTCGACGGCGCCAGCCTAGTGAACAGCGCCAGCCAAGTGAACGGCGCCGGCCTAGTGAACCGCCCCTGCGGACAGCTTGGTGTCCACCGGAGTCTCAAGCGCAGCGCGAACGACGACGGCGATCCCCCGCCCCATGTCCCGCGTCGCCATCCCAGGCGTCGCACTACCCTGCGGAAGTCGGGCTTCGTCATAGGGAACGTGGATGAAGCCGCCCCGCGCGCGGGGCGGAACGGCTCCGGCGAGTTCGTGCATCAGGGCATAGAACACGTGGTTGCACACGTAGGTCCCGGCGGTCTGCGAGACCTCGGCACGGATTCCGGCGATCTGGAGCGCCCGGAGCGCGGACTTCACCGGGAGTGTGCTGAAGTACGCCGCGGGACCTTCGGGGATTACCGGCTCGTCGATGGGCCTGTTTCCGGCGTTGTCCGGAATCCTGGCGTCATCGCAGTTGATGGCCACGCGTTCCAACGAGAGCCGGTCCCGGCCGCCGGCGAGCCCGACGCAGATGACCAGCTCCGGGCGCAGCCTCTCCACGGCCTCGCGCAGGACCGCGGCGGATTCACCGAAAACGCACGGCAGTTCGAGCGCTACCACGTCATGGCCTTCGGAGCGCAAGATCTCCTGTGCTTCGAGGACGGCAGCCCACGAGGGATTGCTGGAATCGCCGCCAAAAGGCTCGAATCCCGTCAGCAGAATCATGCATCCACCCTAGCAACGGCTGAGCGATTTCCAGGTGGCTCGTTCGATCCTTAACCGGCCTTCTTTCAACCGGCCTTGACAAGCGTTCGAACATATATTCGAATGGAGGCCATGAGATGGGACGCACAGGCACTTTCACCACAACGTGGTCCGGCACCCGGAGACAACAGCAGCAGCGGTCCGTCCGGAGCCGCCCCAGCAACGGACGCACTGCTGCCGCTGGCCGGGCTTGTGCGTTCCGTCTCAACCCCCGAATTCTCCGGAGTCACCTTTCATGAGGTCACCGCCAAATCGGTGCTCAACAAGGTGGCGTCCGGTTCCCAGATGCCCTTCGAATGGACGGTCAACCCGTACCGCGGATGCAGCCATGCCTGTGTCTACTGTTTTGCGCGCAAGAGCCACACCTATCTGGAGTTCGACGCCGGACACGATTTCGATTCCCAGGTGATCGTGAAGATCAACGCGGCAGAGGTCTTGCGCAAGGAACTGTCCAAGCCGTCGTGGGGCCACCATCATGTGGCCCTCGGCACCAACACGGATCCGTATCAGCGGGCAGAAGGCCGCTACCAGCTGATGCCTGGGATCATCCGGGCCCTGGCGGATTCCGGTACTCCGTTCTCCATCCTCACCAAGGGAACCCTCCTGGGCCGCGACATCCCCCTCCTCAAGCACGCCGCCAGCCACGTGCCCGTGGACCTGGGCATCTCCCTGGCCATGACTGACGAAGCCCTGGCCTCGGCAGTGGAGCCCGGCACACCCGCGCCGCGCGCCAGGCTCAAGCTCATCCGGCGGCTGCGCGAGGCCGGGCTGCCGTGCGGTGTCATGGCCATGCCCATCCTGCCGTGGCTGACGGACAGTGATGATGCACTGGAGTCGCTCTTTACGGCACTCTCCGGGGCCGGCGCCACTGGCGTCACGGCCGGGGCGTTGTACCTGAAGCCGGGCACGCGGGAATGGTTCATGCAATGGCTGGCGGCGAACCACCCCGAGCTCGTTGGCAAGTACCGCCGCCTCTATGGCCAAGGCTCGTATGCCTCGAAGGAATACAGGACCTGGCTAAGCGGCCGTATCAACTACTTCAAGGCCCGTCACGGTTTCTCCGGGAGCAGCGGTTTCAGCCACAGGAACGCGACGGCGGGCAAGGAGACGCCTGGTTCGCTTCCGCTTGCTTCCTTTCCAACAACGGGCCAGTCCACGCTTTTCTAGTTGAGCAGGCCGGAGGCCACCCGTTCCAGCAGTGCACGGACAATCGGCAGGTCGGCAGGAATCCACGGCAAGGTCAACGCCTCGTCGCCATTGCCAAGCGGAACCCACCGGAGTTCATCGTGGTCCTGGAGCGGACGCGGCTCGCCGTCGAGCAGTTCGGCGAACCATACCCTCATGACGGCGCGCTCGTTCAGCGGCCAAGCGGCGCCCGCGTCAGGCTCCACCTCAGACCCGAGCCGGACAGTGATCCCGAGTTCCTCAAGCAACTCGCGGTGCAGCGCGTCTTCGAAGGATTCCCCGGCCTCCAGCTTGCCGCCCGGGAACTCCCACATTCCCGCGAATTGCGGTGGGGCGCTGCGCCTCGCGGCGAGCAGCCGTTTCGGATTTTCTAGGGAATCGACGACGGCGGCGCCCGCCACGCTTATCAGTCCAGTCACCGCAACAGTCTATTGGCCCTCCGGTCATCACCCCCGCTATGGAAGTTGTCACATTCAGGGCTATTCACCCAGGACTCGCACTAAGCTTGAAAGTCGGCTTTATTCCCTTCGAGTGGCCTCCCGCTCGCCCCAAGAAACAGGACGATGACCACTACTGCTGTCACCAAGACCTCCCAAAAGACCCGAAGCCGTCACGTGGCGCTGGCGATCTTCGCCCTTGCCATGGGTGGATTTGCCATCGGGACAACGGAGTTCACCATGATGGGCTTGCTCAAGGAGATCGAGCAGGGACTCCACATCAGCACTCCCGAGGCCGGGAACCTGATTTCGGCCTACGCCTTGGGTGTCGTGGTAGGGGCGCCCATCTTCGCGGCACTTGGTGCCCGGCTCCCCCGCAAGCAACTTGCCCTGGGGCTCATGCTGTTCCTGTCGATAGCGAACCTGACGTCCTTTATCGCACCGGACTACGGAACCATGGTGATCACGAGGTTTGCCTCGGGACTGCCCCATGGCGCCTTCTTCGGAATCGCCGCGGTCATCGCCGCGAGCCTGGTTGCTCCCACCAAGCGCGGCTGGGCGATTTCGATGGTCATGGGCGGACTGACCGTCTCCAACGTCATCGGTGTTCCCGCGGCGACGTGGCTCGGCCAGACTTTCGGGTGGCGCCTTCTCTTCGTGGTGGTGGGCATCATCGGCCTGGCCACGAGTGTGTTGCTCTGGAAGTTCGTCCCCTTCGAGCCAGCCCACCCGGAGGCAAGCATCCGCCGGGAACTTGGTGCCCTCAAACGCATCCAGGTGTGGTTGGCATTGCTGATCGGAATCATCGGTTTTGGCGGCTTCTTCGCCACCTACACGTACATCTCCCACACCATGACGTCCGTGGCCGGCATCCCGGAGGCGCTGATACCCCTCGTGGTGGCCCTGTACGGACTGGGCATGGTGGCAGGCAACATCCTGGGCGGCCGCATCGCCGATAAGTCGGTCATGGGAACCATCTACCGGGTGCTGCCCCTCATCGCCTTGGCGCTGGTGGCCTACGCGGTCGCGGCCCACTGGGCGTGGTCGGCGTTCGTCATGGTCTTCATCGTGGGCGGCATCGGCTCCATGCTCATCCCGCCCTTGCAAACGCGCCTGCTCGACGCTTCGCCGGACGCGCCGTCCTTGGCCTCTTCGCTCAACCACTCCGCGCTCAACATCGCCAACGCCCTTGGCGCATTCCTCGGCGGGGTGGTCATCGCCTGGGGCTGGGGATACGTTGCCCCTGCCCTCGTCGGGGCCGTCCTGGCGATCCTGGGGCTCGGCGTCGCGGGCATCAGCGGCTGGTTGGAACGCAAGAAGCCGCTGGCTGCCTAGACCTGGACACGCTCTACGTCGGGCTCGAGGTAGATGACCCGGGCGATCGGTACCGCGGTGCGGATCCTGAGTTCGGCGGCGTCGATCGCTGTCGCAATCGCCTGCCCCGTATCTGCCGCGCCCACGCTGATCTTCGCAGCGACCAGCAACTCTTCCGGGCCCAAATGCATGGTCTTGAGGTGGATAATGCGCGTGCCATCCGACTCAATGGCTTCCGTGATCCGCGCATTGTCCTCTCTGGTGGCAGATTCGCCGAGCAGCAAGGACTTGGTTTCCACCGCGAGCACCACGGCGATTCCCACAAGGAGCAGGCCGATCATTCCGGTGCCCGCGGCGTCCCACAAGCCGTTGCCCGTGATGAGGGTCAGGCTCACGCCGAACAGCGCGAAAACGAGGCCCAGAAGGGCTCCGAAATCCTCCAGGAGGATCACGGGCAGTTCCGGTTGCTTGGCGTTGCGGATGAACTTGATCCAGCTTTGTTTGCCGCGCAAGGGATTGGATTCGTGGATGGCGGTCCGGAACGAGAAGGATTCCGCCACAATAGCGCCGAGCAGCACGGCCAGGGGTACCCACCAGAAATCGCCTTCAATGGCATGGGGGTGCTGGAACTTCTCCCAGGATTCATAGAGCGCAAAGAGTCCGCCAACACTGAACAGCACGATCGAGACGATGAAGGCGTAAATGTAGCGCTCACGGCCATAGCCGAACGGGTGCTCGGGACTCGCTGCGCGCTGTGCCCGCTTCCCGCCAAGCAGCAGGAGCAACTGGTTGCCGGAGTCGGCGACGGAGTGGATTGCCTCGGCCAACATGGACGACGACATCGTCAGGACGAATGCGACGAACTTGAGCACAGCGATCGCCAGGTTGGCACTCAATGCCGCCACGATTGCCTTGGTACCGCCATTTGCAGCCACGGAGGCTCCACCTCTTCTTCAATTCAGGGGATGTGAGTGAAAGGCACGAACAGACCGCGAGGTCGCGTTCCTGCAAGCAATACCGTACCTGCAGCGGGAGTGTCAGGAGGCTTGCTGCGAGCGTGCGCTGGCGTAGAGGCAAACCGTGGCTGCTGTGCCAAGGTTCAGGCTTTCCGCCGAACCGTAGACGGGCACTGCGACACGATGGTCGGCAAGGGCAAGCTCGGAGTCTGAAAGTCCTTGCGCCTCGTTGCCGAACAGCCAGGCGGTCGGGGCTTCGAGGGCGTAGGCGGAAGTCGCTGCTGACGCACCCAGGCGGCGCGCCGCGTTCTCGTCCTGAAGTTTGTCCAGGTTGAGGGTGCCGTAACCGTCCGCTGCGAGGATCCCGATGCCGCGCTCCTTGCATCCGGCCACGAGTTCCCCGACGTCCGCACCCAACACAACCGGTAGGTGGAAGAGCGAACCTGCCGTGGACCGCACAGCCTTCGGGTTGTAAATGTCAACGCTGGAGGCCGTCAGGACCACGGCGTCCGCCCCGGCGGCATCAGCGGCCCGAAGCACCGTGCCGGCGTTGCCGGGGTCGCGCACCTGGCACATGACGGCGATCAGCCGCGGCCCGGCGTCGAGCACTGATTCAAGGCTGACGTCCACAAAGCTGCAGACGGCCACAATCCCTTGGGGATTGACGGTGTCCGCCATGGCGGCCAGGACATCGTCGTTCGCCAGCCGCAAGGCAACGCCGTCGGCGAGTTCGGCGAGTTCAGGGAGCCGGTCAAGGCAGCTTTCGCTCGCGAACACTTCGTGTACGACGCCGGGCTCCCCCGCCGCGGTCCGCTCCCGGTGCAGGACCAGCGCCTCGCGAACGGCCTGGGGGCCTTCCGCGAGGAACCGCCCGCGCTTTAAACGGGCCGGGCGCCCTGCAAGCTTTGCGACATCCCTGACCCGATCGGCTCGGGGGTTGGACATCGGAAGTTCTTGCGGGCGCCCGGTTTCGTTCATATAAAGAACTTTAGTGGCAGTTGCGACTAGTTCTTGATCTGCTGGCGGGCTTCGCCACCGGCAGGCTCAAAGCCTGCAGCCTTTGCGGCCTCAACGGTGGAGAACCAGTACTCGGCAACAGTCACGTCGTACCAGGTGGAACCCGGAACGTGGTACTTGTTGGACTCGGCGTTGCCCTTGATGGCGTGGCCTTCCGGTGCGGCTTCGCCCTCAACGGCGACAACAGCGCCTTCGATGGCCGGCTTCTCGGAAGCAGAGGCCTTGACGGCGGTAGCGGTCTTCGCAGCCGGAGCAGCCTTGGCGGCAGCCTTCGGAGCGGCCTCGGCCTTGGCGGCCGGAGCGGAAGTGTCGGCAGGCAGGGAGTCCTTGGCAACCTTGACCAGCGCGGCGAAAGCGTTGGCGTCGGAAACGGCCAGCTCTGCCAGCATGCGGCGGTCAACCTCGACCTCAGCGGCCTTCAGGCCCTGGATCAGACGGTTGTAGGTCAGGCCGTTGGCGCGGGATGCAGCGTTGATGCGCTGGATCCAGAGGCGACGGAAGTCACCCTTCTTCTTGCGGCGGTCGCCGTAGCTATACACAAACGAGTGCAGCAGCTGCTCTTTTGCCTTGCGGTACAGGCGAGACCGCTGACCGCGGTAACCCTTGGCCCGTTCAAGGACAACCCGACGCTTCTTGTGGGCGTTTACCGCCCGCTTCACACGTGCCACGTGCGTACTCCTTCAAAATTCTTATCCCAAGCTGCTACTGCCGGAAACCCGGCCGGCCTGAGAAGGCTTTGGTGTAGTCGGCGGCTACCGGATGGCAGCAACCAGAAAACTTGGAACTTAGACGCCGAGCATCTTCTTGATGACCTTGGCATCGCCCTTGAAGACGATCTTGTCGCCGGCAAGGCGACGGGTCAGGGTGGAGGACTTGTGCTCCAGGTAGTGGCGGCGGTTGGCCTGCTGACGCTTCAGCTTGCCGGTGCCGGTCAGCTTGAAGCGCTTCTTAGCACCACTGTGGGTCTTCATCTTCGGCATGGGAACCGATCTCCTTACGTGTCCGCAGACTGGGTCTGCAGTTCTTTCGTGCAGCCACCCCATAGGGGGCGGCTGCTGCTTTCGTGCCGGGCGGAGGGAATGCCTCCTGCGGCGTGACTAGTTGGTCTTGCGTGCCGCTGGCTTCGGAGCGGCCTTGGGGGCTGCCGGCCGAGCTGCAGGCTTCGGAACCGCGGGCTTCGCCATCGGTTTCGGTACTGGTGTGGCAGCAGGCTTGGGGGCAGCCGGCACAACAGGCTTCGAAGCTGCCTGCTCAGGTGCCTTTGCCGGTGCCTTTGCGGGCGCCGGCGCGGCAACGGGAGCTGCTTCAACCACGGGAGCCTTTTCGACAACCGGGGCTGCTTCAACCACAGGAGCCTTCTCGACCACCGGAGCTGCTTCAACCACGGGAGCCTCTTCGACAACCGTTTCCTCAGCGACCGGAGTCTCTTCGACTTCAGCGGCCTCCGCCTCAACGGCTTCCGATACGGTCTCCTCGGCCTGGGTTTCCTCGGCCTGGGCCAGGAGTTCCGCCGGCAGCAAGTCCGCGAGTGACTGGGTCAGGGGAGCATCCTCGCCTGAAACGTCAATCCGGCCTGCGGCCTTGGCTTCATTCTGGGCCTTGGCTTCTGCACGCTGCGCCGCGCGGCGGGCCTCGGCCTTGGCCTCTGCCTTGTTTTTCAGCGGACCGATCACCATGACCATGTTGCGGCCATCGATGCGCGGGCTGGACTCAATCACGCCGACTTCGGCAACGTCCTCAGCGAAGCGCTGCAACAGGCGGATGCCCATTTCAGGGCGCTGCTGCTCACGTCCGCGGAACTGGATCATGGCTTTCACCTTGTCACCGGCACCCAGGAAGCGAAGCGCGTGGCCGCGCTTGGTCTCGTAGTCGTGGGTATCGATCTTCAGGCGGAAGCGGATTTCCTTGAGGACCGTGTTGGTCTGGTTCTTGCGGGCCTCACGGGCTTTAACAGCGGCTTCGTACTTGTACTTGCCGAAGTCCATCAGCTTGCACACCGGAGGCTTCGCCTGCGGTGCAACTTCAACGAGATCCAGGTCAGCCTCGGCAGCCAGACGCAGGGCGTCCTCAATACGGACGATTCCAACCTGTTCGCCGGCAGGGCCGACCAAACGCACCTCGGGGACGCGGATACGCTCATTGATTCTTGGCTCGCTAATGTCAAAGCTCCTGTTGTTGTGATGAGTATTCCACCGGCAAATAGAGAAGGCCCCCAATTGCTGGCGCAATCGAAGGCCTCGAAGATCGGAAACGGCCCCTCAAGGGAGGCGTTCGCACCATCCAAGGCTGACCTTGAACGGTGTCCGACCAGGTACCCGGCAACTTACATCCCCGAAGGGAAACGGCTGACGCGGGTGGGAGAGAACTCCGCTTGCAAACTGAAAATCAATTCTACAGAAATCGGCAACCAACCGCACATTAACGGTGGGTGGCCGAGCGCTGCGTGAGCCATGGAAAATGGCAACTTCCAGTCGGTCTGTGACAAGCTTACCAGCATGAGCACTTCAGACAGCAATTCCCTCGACCACGAGCCCGCCGGCACTGGTGCCGGAGTAAGCCAGCAGATCCGCGACATTTCGGAAGTTCCGGCTGTTGAGGTCATCACCACCGGCGCCGTTCACCTCATGAGCGCGGCAGCCGTCAAAGTGGGCTTGGCCGACGACCCCGAGGCCGAAGAGCTCAAGGACCTGGACGAGGCCCGCAAGCTGATCACCGCCTTGGCCGGACTCGTCACCGCCGCAGCACCGGAAATCGGTTCGCAGCACGCCGGCCCCTTGCGCGACGGCCTCCGCT
The DNA here is from genome assembly GCF_058781765.1 of Arthrobacter sp. FW306-1B-G06A. Taxonomy (NCBI): domain Bacteria; kingdom Bacillati; phylum Actinomycetota; class Actinomycetes; order Micrococcales; family Micrococcaceae; genus Arthrobacter; species Arthrobacter sp. FW306-1B-G06A. The sequence continues at coordinate 40,129 of NZ_JBYSXB010000005.1, forward strand.
CCCTACAGCTTGCGTTCCGCGAGGCGTCCCTGATCCCGGACGAGCCGGGCAAGGGCCCGGGCGAAAAGTTCACCGGCCCGGTCAACTGATCCGGACTATCTGTACGACCGCGACGGCGGGCTGGCCCCTTTGGCCGGCCCGCCGTCGTCGTTTGGCGGCTTAGGCGCGACTCAGGTGGCGGGGTCTCCCGCGCCCGCCTGGGTGATTGTCATGCTCCGGCGCCGACGCAGCTGGAGGAACAACCCGGCAAGGCACAACACCACTCCCGCCGTCCCGATGGCGACGAAGCCAGCCCACGGCCCCACGCCGTCGATGAAGAGGCCCGCGACGGGCGAACCGAAAGCCACGCCTGCAGTGAGGGCCGAGCCGTACCAGCCCATGGCCTCGCCGCGCCGCTCCTCATCCACGATGTCGGCGACCTTTTCCGACGCCGCGGACAGCACCGGCGCGCAGAGCAGGCCGGGAAGCAGAGACAACAACGCAAGGGTCCACGTGTCCCCGGCGAAGCCCATCGGGATGGTCAATGCCGCCATTCCCAGCAGGAGCAGGATGGGCGAGACGGGCCGGTGCATGGCGCCGTAGATGAGCCCGCCGACTACCGATGAGGCGCACCAGAAGAAGAAGACAATTCCGATCTCGCTCTCGTGCCCGGCGCGCTGCAACACCGCGACGATTCCGACGTCGGTGCCGCTCAGGACCATTCCGGATCCTGCGGCGACGGCGAACACGGCGGCTACCGCCGCGGTGAACCATGTGAAGTTCCGGGCCATCTTTCCCCGCAACCCGGAAGGTTGCGACACTGTCGGAGCCATCTCCGAAGCCGCCTCCTGAAGATGGGCCGGAGCCGATGCCACCACCGCGGCTTCGGCCGCATGAAGCTCATCGGCATCCCGGTCGGCCGTCTGGCCGGCGTCCAGGACGCCCTCGCTGCGGGTGGGCGGGTTGAACCAGAGAAGGAAGAGCCCGGCGGCCGAAGTGCACACACCCACGATGGTCAGGCCGAGGACCGTGAACCCGCTGGTAGCCACGACCGCGCCCACCGCGGGGCCGATCATGAAGACCACTTCGGTGCCAATGGAGTCCAGCGCATAGGCCGAACGCCGCTGCTCGCCGTCAACCAGCACCCCCAGGGACTGGCGGATGACGCTGAAGATGGGCAGCGTCAACAGGCCCCCGACGAAGACAAGTGGGAGGATCCATTCGTAACTGACGTGCGGCACCACGGACCAAATCACCAACTCAGACACAACGGAAGGAATAAGCGCCTTGCGCAGGCCGACAGTGTCCACGCGCCGCCCCCGCCACGGAGCGCCGATCGCGATGCCGATGGTGAATACCGCCGCGGCAGCACCGGCGGCGGCATATCCCTTGCCCAAAGTCAGGACGATGTGCAGGGTGAGCAGGACTCCCGCTGCCGAGTGCGGTATGCGGGCCACCATGCCCACCAGCAGGAGACGCCGCACGGACGTGATGGACAGCATCTCCCGGTAGAGAGAGAAATTCACGAGCTCATCCTCTGTTCTGCCGAGGGCAGGACAAGGACGTTCCCCCTGTGCCTTCGGCTACTGTGCCGCCCGCTGCAAGCTGACCTCGATCGAGTCAACCCGCTCGGCGAACAATTCGTTCTGCGCCCAACGCCCGTTCAGTCCGGAGACGAGATCCTGCACCGCGGCGGCGTCCAGGCCGTCTTCGAGGTACAGCACCACGCGCAATTCGGGGCCGGGTCCCCCGCCGGCCATGGCCGATCCGTCAGCCGTGCGCGAAGCCATTCCAGATCCCGGCCGCACCTCCAGGCGCCGCACGGCCGGGTACATCCCTGCCAGGGAATTGAGAGCAGACTCCAGTTCATCATCAAGGTACGACGGCGTCCAGTCGCGCTGCTGTGCCAGTGACCACATGGCAGGCCGGCGGACGACGAAGGTGACATCCGAACCGGGATCCAGGACGAGCAACTGGGCCCCTTCGGAGACGGCAGACAGGGCCGCCCGGGCCGCATAAACAGCGACGGGACGGGCCTGCGGATGCCAGGCTTCAAGGGCGGCCGCCGACGTGAACACAGGCATGGCCGTGCGGCCATCCGGCGCCTTCAATGTCACGAGCGCCATGTCGGCCTGCTTGTCCGCATGGAGTCCGTCCACGCCCTCGGCTTCCTCAGCGAGCTGGGCCACCACCGGGACGAACACCCTCGCCGTTGCCAACGAAGCCACCACACCGGCCTCGCTGCCGGTTCCTGAGAGCAATGCCGCGACGGCGGCGAGGTATCCGGCGTCGGCCGTTCCGTCGTCGTCCTCGAAATTATGGATCTTGGCGGCGTCGCCGCTCAGGTCGCGGCCTGCCCAGGGCTGGCCGGCGGAATCGCCTGCGCCGCCGGCACCTGCCAGGGCCGCAGCGATGTGCCCGGGCAACTGCCGGGGTGCCGGAGTCGAAGCCTGGTCAGCTGCCGGGAACTGTGGATCGTGAGACATCAGCGGCGGCCGGCGACGTCCAGGGCTTCCGGGAGCGTAAAGGCACCGGCATACAGCGCCTTGCCGACGATCACTCCTTCGACCCCAAGCGGTACGAGCTCCCGCAGGACGCGCAGGTCCCCAAGGCTGGAGATGCCGCCCGACGCGACAACGGGCTTGCCGGTCTTTTCGACCATCTGGCGCAACAGCTCGACGTTGGGTCCCTGCAGTGTCCCGTCCTTCGTGACGTCGGTGACCACGTAACGGGCGCAGCCGGCATCCTCAAGGCGGGCCAGCACCTCCCAGAGGTCCCCGCCTTCCTTGGTCCAGCCCCGGCCTGCGAGCGTCGTTCCACGGACGTCGAGCCCGACGGCGATCTTGTCACCGAAGCGGTCGATGGCCCGGCGGGTCCATTCCGGATTCTCCAGCGCGGCGGTTCCGAGGTTCACGCGGGCGACGCCGAGCTCAAGCGCGCGCTCAAGGGATTCGTCGTCGCGCAGTCCGCCGGACAGCTCCACCTTGACGTTCAGCTGCGAGACGACCTCGCTGATGAGGCCGGCGTTGTTGCCGCGTCCGAACGCCGCGTCAAGGTCCACCATGTGCACCCACTCGGCTCCGGCGTTCTGCCAGTTCAGCGCCGCTTCCAGCGGGGTGCCGTAACTGGTCTCGGAGCCGGCTTCTCCCTGAAGGAGACGAACGGCCTGGCCGTCCACGATGTCGACGGCGGGCAGGAGTTCCAGAACGGGCAGTTCGGAGGCGGTGGTCATTGAAGTCCTCGGTGTTGTGGGGACGGGCGTCAGTTGCCCGGCAACTTATTTTGCAGGCAAAGTGAAGAGGTAGGCGGCTAGCAGAGCCAAGCCAGCGAGTACGTAGAACGAAATGGAGACCCAGGCGGGGCGTTTCTGCTGGCGGAAGGAGATTCCGCCGCCAACCAGCAGCCCGGCCGCGCCCATGAAGATAACGGACCACATATCAGGCAGCGCCTCCGGCCCCGGTCGGCTGCGGCTGGGTTTTTGCTTGCGGGCGCAAACCCTCAACCCAGTTGCGCAGGAGCCGGGCTCCGGCGTCGCCCGACTTCTCGGGATGGAATTGCGTGGCACACAACGGTCCGTTTTCCACGGCGGCGATGAAGGGGGCGCCGTGTTCGGACCACGTCACCTTCGGCGGAGCCATGCGGGGCTGGACAACGTCGAATTCCCACTTCTGTACGCCATACGAGTGCACAAAATAGAAGCGTTCGTGCTCCACGCCGGCGAACAGCTTCGAGCCTTCCGGCACGTCAACAGTGTTCCAGCCCATGTGCGGCACAACGGGGGCAGGCAGGAGTTCCACTTTGCCGGGCCACTCGCCCATGCCTTCGGCCTCGGTACCGTGCTCCACTCCGGCCTCGAACAGGACCTGGAGCCCTACGCAGATACCCAGGACTGGCCGGCCTCCGGCAACGCGACGGCCGATCATCCGGATCGCGTCCACTGCCTTGAGTTCGCGCATCACCGTTTCGAAGGCGCCGACGCCGGGGACCAGGAGACCGTCGGCGTTCAGGACGTCTTCGGGTTTGGCGCTCAACGTGACTGCCGCTCCGGCACGCTCAAGCGCGCGGACCGCTGAGCGGACGTTGCCCGAGCCGTAGTCAAGGACCGTTACGGTCGGCTTTCCCTCGGGCGAGACGATGCGGCTGGCAGCCTTCGGATCGACCACAGCGCCGTCCTTGAGGATCTGCCCACTCACAAGGCACCCTTGGTGGACGGAATGCCTTCGACACGTGGGTCGGACTCGACGGCGGAACGGAGTGCACGGGCAAAGGCCTTGAACTGGGCCTCCACGATGTGGTGCGGATCCCGGCCGGCCAGGACATTCATGTGGAGGCAGATACCGGCGTGCAAGGTGATGGCCTCAAAGACGTGGCGGGTCAGCGAACCGGTGAAGTGTCCACCGATCAGGTGGTATTCCTGCCCTGCGGGCTCACCGCCGTGGACCAGGTAAGGACGTCCGGAGACGTCGACGACGGCGTGGGCCAACGCTTCATCCAACGGGACCGTGGCCTCGCCGAACCGACGGATCCCTGCTTTGTTACCCAAGGCGGTGCGCAGGACCTCGCCGAAGGTAATGGCAACGTCCTCCACGGTGTGGTGGGCGTCGATGCGGGTGTCTCCGCTCGCCTTGACGGTCATGTCGATAAGCGAATGCTTGCAGAGCGCCGTCAGCATGTGGTCATAGAACGGCACCGAGGTGCTGATATCCGAGACGCCCGTGCCGTCGAGGTTGATTTCAACCAGGACGGAGGATTCGCTGGTGGTGCGTTCCATGCGTGCTGTCCGGGCGGCCGCCGTGCTGGCGCCGTTTTCGCTCATCGATATGTCCTTAGGAGGAAGGAGTGGTGGGACTTGTTCAAGTCTAGGCCGGTGCGGAGACCTGGCCGTCCAGCAAGGCTTCGAGCGCCTTGAGGAATGCAGTGGTTTCAGGCTCCGTGCCGGCGGTGACGCGGAGGTGGCCCGGGATGCCGACGTCGCGGATCAGGACTCCGCGCTCCAGCAGGCCTTGCCACAGGGCGTGGGGATTCTCGATTCCGCCGAAAAATACGTAGTTCGAATCGGAGGCGGCCGGCTTGAAGCCCATGCGGGTCAACTCGCTGACAATGCGATCGCGCTGGACCTTGATGTCCTCGACGTCCGCCATGAGGGCTTCGCGGTGACGGAGGGCCGCCAGGGCGGTCGCCTGCGTGATGGCGGAGAGGTGGTACGGAAGGCGTACCAGACGGATCGCGTCGGCGACCTCGGGGGCAGCTGCCATGTAGCCGATGCGCGCACCGGCGAGGGCGAACGCCTTGCTCATGGTCCGGGACACAATAAGGCGCTCCCGGCCGGGGAGGAGCGTCAACGCGCTTGGCGTGTTGTCGTGGGCGAACTCGTGGTAGGCCTCGTCCACGATCACCACGGTCCGGCTCGCCTCGCCGGCGTCGTACACGGCTTCGACAACGTCCAGGCCAAGTCCCGTGCCGGTGGGGTTGTTCGGGGAGCAAAGGAACACGACATTCGGCTTGAGTTCACGGACCTGCGCGGCCGCCGAGGCCGCATCGAGGCCATAGTCTTCAGCGCGAACACCAGCGATGTATGCAGTGTCGGTTCCGCTCGCGAGCAAAGGGTACATGGAGTACGTCGGCGGGAAACCGAGCGCGGACCTGCCCGGGCCGCCGAAGACCTGGAGGATCTGCTGGAGTACTTCATTGGAGCCGTTGGCTGCCCAGATGTTCTCGGCCGAAAGGTCGTGGCCAAGGTATTCCGCAAGGGCTTCGCGCAATTCGGTGAACTCGCGGTCCGGATAGCGGTTCAGTCCGGTGGCGGCTGCCGCGACCGCTTCGGTGATGGCCGCCTGGACGTCCGCTGGGACGCCATGCGTGTTTTCGTTGACGTTGAGCAAAATCGGAACATCAAGCTGCGGCGCGCCATAGGGGCTCAGGCCGCGAAGGTTGGTCCGGAGGGGAAGTCGGTCAAGTCGCTCAAGCTGGTCACTCACCATGACAGTTTAAGGTGCCGCGGCGGATGCCCTGAAACTGTGACGGCACGGAGACCGTCCAGGGGCCGGGCAACCCGGTCCAAGTTGCCGCTAAGTCGAAGGAATGAACAGCTGCTGGCCGGGCACGATGTGGCCGTCCTGGAGGTTGTTCAGCTGGATGATCTCCGCAACGACGTCGCGTGGATCCCGGGACGGTGCGGCGCTTCCCGCAATCTCCCACAAGGACTGGCCCACTTGTACCGTGACGCTCGTGCTGGAGGTGGGCTGCAGTTCAGCGGCGGAATCAGCAGCCTTGGCCGGCGAATTCAGGAATCCCGCCAGGCTAAGGAGCGCTGCAACCAGGAGCATGGCCGGGACGCCGAAGATGACCATGCGGCCCCTGCGGGTCAGGCGGAGCCGGCCCGCCGGCGCACTGTGGCCGGGTGTGTGGGTGATGGTGATTGCGGACATGAGCTGAGCCCTTCTGAACAATGCCGCGTTCCGGAATCTCTGGTTGCGGCTGCCAATTCTTGCCTTCATTCAGTGCTTGCAGGACGGTTGTTCGTTGTTGTCTTCGAACGATTCGGGCGAACACCCGGACCCCGCACCACTTTTATAGAACACATATTCGAACCTTGCTATGACATTTTTAGCACTTATCAACGAACGATGTCGAGACTCGCTAGAACAAATGTTTGATAAACGCCTGCGCCTGCCCTACGTTTGAGTGAAGGAACGAGCACTGAATCAGTGCAACAGGAGGGTCTGACATTTCAGGCCGACAGTCCCGGCAAGCCCCTCAGGGCCGCGCGGACGGAACGGAAGGGTGTTGGCGAACATGGCAGCGAAAGCCACTGGCAGCGGGTCGGCCTCAGCGCGGAGCCCGCAGCCGCAGAAGGCCCCCAAGAGCCTGACCGTCCGCCAGAAGAAAATCCTGGAGACCATCCAACGTTCAGTGAACGATCACGGGTATCCGCCGTCGATGCGCGAAATCGGAGACACGGTCGGCTTGGCCAGCTTGTCCAGCGTCACCCACCAGTTGTCGCAGCTCGAGAAGCTCGGTTATCTTCGCCGCGATCCCAAGCGTCCACGCGCCATGGAAGTCCTCATGCCGTTGACCCTGGACGGTGGCTCCGTCATCCCCGGCGTTGAAGCGCCGGCGAAACTCCGCAGCGCCGGCGGCCTGGCCGTCACGGAACTCGCGAGTGCCAGTGACACGGCCATGGTTCCCCTCGTCGGGCGCATTGCTGCCGGTGGGCCCATCCTGGCCGACCAGACCGTTGAGGACGTCCTGCCTCTGCCCCGGCAATTGGTAGGCCATGGCGAGCTCTTCATGCTCAAGGTCGCCGGTGATTCCATGATCGACGCCGCTATCTGCGATGGAGACTGGGTGGTAGTGCGGCGTCAAAACGACGCACTCAACGGCGACATCGTGGCCGCACTCCTGGACGACGAAGCCACCGTCAAGACCTTCCGGCAGCGCGACGGCCACACGTGGCTGCTCCCGCAGAACACGCAGTACGAACCCATCCTGGGCGACCATGCCACCATCATGGGCAAAGTCGTCTCGGTCCTGCGCTCACTCTAGGACGCGCTCGCTCTAAGGCACCCTCACCCAGGGCCCCTGCCTTAGGCCGTGGCCGACTCGGCGTAAAGACGTTCGAGGGCACCGCGCACCACTGAACGGTCCGTGGTGGGCCAGAAGGGCGGCAACGCTGCCCTGAGGAAGTTGCCGTAGCGCTCCGTCGAAAGCCGTGAATCCAGTACTGCCACGACGCCCTTGTCCCCCGTTGAACGGATGAGGCGGCCGGCCCCTTGTGCCAGCCGAATGGCCGCGTGCGTTGCAGACACTGCCATGAAACCGTTGCCCCCGGCCTGGGCGACCGCGCGGGACCGTGCCGTCATCAGGGGATCGTCCGGGCGAGGGAACGGGATCCGGTCAATCACGACCAGCCGGCATGAACCGCCGGGAACGTCGACGCCCTGCCAGAGGGACATGGTGCCGAACAGGCAGGTGTCCTCCTCCTCGGCAAACTGCCTGACCAGCGCGGCCATGGTCGATTCTCCCTGGCACAGGATGTCCACATCCAGGCGCGACCGCATCGCTTCCGCGGCGTCCTCAGCCGCACGACGGGAAGAGAACAGGCACAAAGCTCCGCCGTGCGAGGCCTTGATGAGCTCTTCAAGTTCGTCCAACGCTTCGGGCGAGGTGCCGCGACCCGGCTTGGGCAGGTGCTTGGCGACGTACAGCATGCCCTGCTTCGGGTAGTCGAAGGGCGAGCCGACATCCACGCCCGTCCAGCTGGGGGCGCCCTGGCCAGTCAAGCCCAGCCCTCCGGCTGTGGCCTCGAATGCAGACCCGATAGCCAAAGTGGCAGAGGTCAACACCACGGTATGGCCCGCGAAGAGCCCTTCGCGGAGGCGTCCGGCGACGCTGAGCGGCGCGATGTTGATGAGCGCCGGCGAGTCCTCGTCGGGGGCGGTGTAGCCCTGCTGGGGATCGAAGCTGCTGTTCCGGGAGAGCCACACGACTTCCCTGTTTTCCCGGGCGGAGAGCAGCCGTTCGCACAACTCGAGGATCAGCATGAGCCGTGAGCGCGCGAGCTGACGTCCGCCGTCGACCGCGTTGGACGAATCCCCCTTCGAATCGGAAAGCGCCGCACGGCACGCTTCCCGGAGCTGGTCCACGCCATCAAGTTGTTCGTCATTGAGCCCGTTGGGCAAGAGGCCGGACGGCGCTCCCATGATCGCGAGTTCCAAGCGATCCGCGGCGGCGTTCAGCGCGTCCACGGTGATGGCCGTGTGTTTGCGGGCGCTGGAGGCCGCGGCATGGATCATCGCCACGGACAGCTGCCCGGACACGGCACCGGTCACACGGTCCTGGAGCTCGTGTGCTTCGTCCACCACCACGACGTCGTATTCGGGCAGGACGGCCAGCCCTTCAAAGGCGCTGACGGCGAGCATCGCGTGGTTGGTGACCACGACGTCGGACTCCGCGGCGCGGTGGCGGGCGAGCTCGCTGAAGCACTCCTCGGCCATCGGACACTTTTGCGCTCCGAGGCACTCCATGGACGTGACGGATACCTGGCGCCAGGCCCGGTCCGTCACGCCCGGCATGAGTTCGTCGCGGTCCCCCGTCGTGGTCTTCGCCGCCCATTCACGCAGCCGCACGACTTCCTTGCCAAGCTGCGAGGCAGGCCCGCCGATGGCTGCGGCCAGATGCGGAACGCTGGTGTCCTCGCCAAGGGAGAACAGCTGCCCCTCAGCCGGTTCCTCGCTGGGGAACCCGCCCTCCAGCTTGTGCCGGCAGACATAGTTGGCCCGGCCTTTGACCAGGGCGATGCTGACCGGGCGCTCCAGCTCCGGATTGATGGTTTCCAGGAGCCGGGGCAGATCCCGGCCCACGATCTGCGTCTGCAGGGCCAAGGTGGCCGTGGACACGAGCGTGGGCTTGTTGCTCTCCATCGAGTGCGCAATCAACGGAATCAGGTACGCAAGGGACTTGCCAGTGCCAGTGCCCGCCTGGACCAGGAGGTGTTCGCCGGTCTCGATCGCCCGCGCCACCTGCCTGGCCATCTGGTGCTGGCCCGTGCGGTTTTGGCCTCCCATGCCGGCAACGGCTTTGTCCAGGAGTTCGAGGGCGGTCCGTTCCCCCACGGTTTCGCCGCGCTCCCCCGCCTCTGGATCAACCATTGCTGACGAACGACTCCAACTCGGCTGCCAGGTTCTCGTGGACCATGGCCACCACGCGGGTGCCTTCCTCCTCATGCTCAAGGCTGAGGATTTCGGCGTCGGTGTTGTGCAGCTTGTTGATGAGCTCGCCGCGGTTGTACGGAATCAGGACTTCAAGGCGCACGCCAGGGCGCGGAATAGCCTCGCCGATAGCCCCGAGGAGCTCGGCAATGCCCTGCCCGGTGCGGGTGGACACGACGACGTGGCGTGGCTCTTTTTGCTTGAGCCGCTCAATGACGAACGGATCAGCGGCGTCCGCCTTGTTCAGGACGATGATTTCCGGGATCTTCCGGGCATCTACTTCGCTGAACACCGTGCGGACGGCCGCGATCTGGCCTTCCGGATCGGGATGCGAAACGTCCACCACGTGGAGGATCAGGTCGGCGTCGGCCACTTCTTCCAGCGTGGAGCGGAAAGCCTCCACGAGCTGGGTGGGCAGCGAACGCACGAAGCCGACGGTGTCCGAGAGCGTGTAGCCGATTCCGTCAGGGGTCTGGGCCTTGCGCACCGTCGGATCCAGGGTGGCGAACAACGCGTTCTCCACGAGGACACCGGCATCCGTCAGGCGGTTGAGCAGTGACGACTTTCCGGCGTTCGTGTAACCGGCGATGGCAACCGAAGGAACGGCATTACGACGGCGGTTGGCCCGCTTGGTCTCGCGCGATGGCTTCATGGCGGCGATTTCGCGCCGTAGCTTGGCCATGCGTGTGCGGATTCGGCGGCGGTCCAGTTCGATCTTGGTTTCACCAGGACCACGGGAACCCATGCCGGCACCGGCGCCACCCACCTGGCCACCGGCCTGGCGGGACATGGAATCGCCCCAACCACGCAGGCGCGGCAACAGGTATTCCAACTGTGCGAGCTCAACCTGGGCCTTGCCCTCGCGGCTCTTGGCATGCTGCGCGAAGATGTCGAGGATCAACGTGGTGCGGTCCACCACCTTGACCTTGACGATGTCTTCAAGGCCGCGCCGCTGGGATGGCGCCAGTTCGGCGTCGACCACCACGGTATCGGCTCCTGTGGACATCACGATGTCCTTGAGCTCCATGGCTTTGCCTGAGCCAAGGAAGGTGCCGGGGTCCGGTTTCATGCGGCGCTGGACGATGCCGTCCAAGACTTCCGAGCCGGCGGTTTCGGCCAAGGCGGCGAGCTCCCTCAGGGAATTCTCGGCGTCGGCCAGGGTGCCTTCGGTCCAGAGGCCTGCCAGCACGACGCGCTCAAGGCGCAGCTGCCGGTATTCGACCTCGGTAACATCTTCAAGTTCCGTGGACAGCCCGGCGGTACGGCGCAGGGCCCGGCGTTCGGCCAGGTCCTCTTGATCGCCGTCGTAGATGCTGTGTTCTTCGTCCAGGCGGGAAATTGCCTGGGCTTTGCCAAACACGCCCCGGGGTTCGTCGCGGTCCTGAACTATGGCAGGTGCGTCCTTGGAGAGAATCCGGTCGATGACAGCCTGGATTTCTTCAGGACTCATGTCCTGGGCGTCGGAATCGGGTCCGGTGTTCTTCTGCGTGGTCATGGTCTCCTTTTAGGGGGTTCGGCACTTCCAGAATAGTGCCGATTCGTCTCTTGTGGCGCGGAATTCGCGCAGGGCTGATGCCTGGCAAGCCTCTGCCGATGGCCTGGGGTCTCCAACCGGACGGGCTGCGCGGATTGCGAGCACAGATCCCAGGGGCGGGAGGGGACGATCTGCTGAGTGTCCAGGCGTCAAGAACGGCGTCCGGAACGGACATGCCAAGGCGGAATGGCGCTGCACTTAATGCAGGCCTGCGTCGCGGGCGGTGCCGGCTACACGGAGTCGGTTACTCGGAGATCAAGAACATGCGAACCACGCTATCAGACCTCGTCAAGCCCGGGCCGGGGCAGTTTGGAGCAGGGCGCGGTTTCCCTTGCCCGCTGCTGGCAACTAATCTGGCAAGCTATGGAGTCTGCTCACTATTTCAGCGCACAGCCCGCGGGGCCGTTCACCCGCAAGCCCCTCACGGTGGAACTGGCCGGCGCGACCCGCCGGCTCCAGACATCGGGCGGTATCTTCAGCCCCGACGGGATCGACAAGGGAACCGCGATCCTTCTCTCCGAGGTTCCACCGCCGGCGCCGCAGGGAAACCTGTTGGACATCGGCTGCGGCTGGGGTCCCATTGCGTTGACCATGGGGCTCATGGCGCCGCACGCTCAGGTCCACGCCGTCGACGTCAACGAACGCTGCGTCACCTTGACCAACGAGAACGCCGCACTCCTGGAGCTCGGGAATGTCACCGCGAGCCTGCCCGACGAGGTCGATCCCGCTGTGACGTTCGACACTATCTGGTCAAACCCGCCCATCCGTATCGGCAAGGATGAACTCCACAGCCTGCTGCTCACCTGGCTGCCGCGGCTCGCTCCGGGTGGAAACGCCTGGCTCGTGGTGCAGAAGAACCTTGGCGCGGACTCGCTTCAGCGCTGGCTGGCCGATACCCTCGATGGTTCCTTCGCGGTGTCCCGGGAAAGCACGTCGAAATCCTTCCGCGTCCTGCGGGTCAGGAAAGCGTCCCGCTAGCGACAATCACGGCGGGGCCGCTGAGCTCCACGTGTTCGCGGCCGCTTTCTCCGGGGAAGAACCGCACGCCGACGACGCCGCCCGGCACGTTGACGCGCCACGTGTCGGGAGCACCTTCCCCGGCCCAGTGCCGGATGGCGACGGCGGCCGCGCAGGCGCCGGTGCCGCACGATTGGGTCTCGCCGACGCCGCGTTCGTGCACTCGCATCGTGATGTTGCCTACGCCTTCGTGGACGAGGGGCTCAGCGGGAACCACGAATTCGACGTTGGTGCCGTTTGCCGGCTTGGGATCGACGACGGGCGCCTTGAAGAGCTGCGTGGATTTGAGTTCTGAAAGTTCGGCCAACGCCACCACAGTGTGCGGATTGCCCATGCTGACAGAGAGGGCAGGCCGGGCCACTTCGAGTCCGTCGGCGCTGACGAGGGAGTCCATGGCCTTGGTAGTGGCATCCTTGGGGAAAATGAACTCCCACGGACCCATGTCCACCGCATATCCCTCAGCGGTCCGGACAATCTTCTTGATGCCGCCGCGCGTTCCGATGGTCAGGGATTCACCGGCGTTGAGGGTGACAAGTCCTTGCTCGATCAGGAATTGGACGAAGACGCGGACTCCGTTGCCGCACATCTCGGACAACGAGCCGTCGCCGTTGCGGTAGTCCATGAACCACTCGGCAGCGGAATCCGCCTCGAGCAGCTGGAGGCCTTCGGGCAGGAATCGTGAAGGGACTGCCCGGATGAGCCCGTCCCCGCCAATGCCCAGGTGGCGGTTGCAGAGCGCTGCGACCTGCTCCGGAGAGATCTGGTGCGCGTCTTCGGGGTCCGCAATGAGGACGAAGTCGTTGCCCGTACCGTGCCCCTTGGAGAAGGCCAGCCCGTGAAGACCGGAGGCGGGTACGGAACCGCCGGCAGCGGCAGGCTGCGGGGCGGAAAATGCAAGGGTTTCATCCATGGCTCAAGGCTACCTGTACTGGGGGTTGCGCCTAAATCACCGACGCCGGACTCGCGCAGATTTCTGCGGCTTTGGCCACCAAATCCGTATCCTGCCAGTCCAGCCAGTGGATCCGGGGGTCCGCCCGGAACCACGTGAGCTGGCGCCGGGCGAATTGCCGGGTGGCCACGATGGTTTCTTCGGCCGCGGCAGCTGTGTCGGATTCGCCGTCGAGGACCTTCAGGAACTGCGCGTATCCGAGCGCCCGCGATGCCGTCTTGCCTTGCCGCAGTCCGACGGCGTCCAGCCGCGCGACCTCTTCAAGAAGTCCCGCGTCGACCATCTTCAGCACGCGCTCGGCCAAACGCTCGCGCAGCAATCCGCGGTCGACGTCGAGCCCTATCTGCACGGCTGGCTGGAAATACTCGCGCTGCGGCATGAAGGAGCTGAACGGGCGGCCGGTGAGCTCGAAGACTTCCAGCGCGCGGATGACGCGGCGGGCGTCGCCGAGCCTGCCGGCGGACACGGGGTCGATGCGTTGGAGGCGTTCCTGGAGGCTTGGAAGACCGGAGGTTTCGTGCTCCTGCTCCAGCCGCTGCCGCACGCCGGGGTCCGTGCCGGGAAATTCCAGGACATCCAAGGCTGCGCGGACGTAGAGTCCGGAGCCGCCCACCAGGATGGCGCGCTTGCCTCGGCCATGGATATCACGGATGGCGGCGCGGCAGTCGGCCTGGAAAGCGGAGACGCTGGCTTCCTCGGTGACATCCATCGTGTCCAGGAGGTGGTGGGGCACTCCCCTGCGTTCGGCGACGGTGATCTTGGCCGTGCCGATGTCCATTCCACGGTAGAACTGCATGGCATCGGCGTTGATGACCTCGCCGTCGAGCGCGAGGGCGAGGTGGACGGCGAGATCGGACTTGCCGGAACCGGTGGGGCCGACGACGGCGATCACGGGCGGATTCGGATCAGCTGACCCGGCCGGTACTGCTGCCATGCCGGGCTAACCGCGTCGTACGGGGAGCGACGGCATACCGAGGGAGACGGCCCTTGAACCTGAAGACCCGATGCCGCCGGACCGTGCGCCCGAGGCACTCGGGGCTGGAGCGCCGCAGGAATCGGCCTGCGAGCGGTCCCACGCGTCGCCGGCACGGGAGCGCCTCAAGCTGTAGTCCGCCGTCGTCTCCGGATCGGAGACGAGGTGGAAGGCAGCGGCCTCGGTGATGGTCACGGTGACGAAATCGCCGGGCCGCGGAGTCTCTGCGCCTTCCGGCACGGAGAAGTGGACCAGGCGCTGGTCCTGGGAACGACCCGAAAGGCGATGCGTTTCCTCGGCCTTGCGGCCGGATTGGGCCGTGACAAGGAGCTCGACCCGGCGTCCGAGCTGTTTCGCGTTCTCCTCGGCTGCGATGCGGTCCTGGAGGGCCGTCAGCCGCTCGTAGCGTTCCTGGACAACGGCCTTGGGCAGCTGGTCCGGAAGGTCCGCGGCCGGGGTGCCCGGGCGCTTGGAGTACTGGAAGGTGAAGGCTGAGGCGAAGCGTGACTTCTCGACGACGTCGAGCGTGGCTTGGAAGTCCTCTTCCGTCTCGCCGGGGAAGCCCACGATGATATCGGTGGTGATCGCGGCGTGGGGAATCTTGTCGCGGACTTTGTCCAGGATCCCCAGGAACTTGGTCGAACGGTAGGAGCGGCGCATGTCCTTGAGGACCTTGTCCGAACCGGACTGGAGGGGCATGTGCAACTGCGGCATGACATTGGCGGTCTCGGCCATCGCGTCGATGACGTCGTCGGTGAAGGCAGCCGGGTGCGGGCTCGTGAAACGGACACGCTCGAGGCCTTCGATATCACCGCAGGCGCGGAGCAGTTTGGAGAAAGCCAAACGGTCCCCGAATTCCACGCCGTAGGAGTTCACGTTCTGCCCGAGCAGCGTCACCTCGACGGCGCCGTCGTCCACCAACGCCTGGATTTCAGCGAGGATCTCGCCGGGACGTCGGTCCTTCTCCTTGCCGCGGAGCGACGGCACGATGCAGAAGGTGCAGGTGTTGTTGCACCCGACGGAGATGGAAACCCAGCCCGAGTACACGGAGTCGCGCTTGGTCGGCAAGGTGGAGGGGAAGACGTCCAGCGACTCCAGGATTTCCAGCTGTGCCTCGTTGTTGTGGCGGGCCCTGTCCAGCAACGCCGGGAGCGCCCCTACATTGTGGGTCCCGAACACTGCGTCCACCCACGGCGCCTTGCGCACGATGGTTTCGCGGTCCTTTTGCGCAAGGCATCCGCCGACGGCAATCTGCATTCCAGGATGGGCGGCCTTGACCTGTTTGAGTTCCCCGAGGTTGCCATAAAGCTTGTTGTCGGCGTTCTCACGGACGGCACAGGTGTTGAAAACCACGACGTCGGCGACGCCGCCGTCGAACGGCACGTACCCTGCATCCTCGAGCAGCCCTGCCATGCGCTCGGAATCATGGACATTCATTTGGCAACCGAAGGTGCGGACCTGGTAGGTGCGCTTCGCCGCGTGCTCGGGTGCCGGATCGACGACAGGGCCCGGAGCGGGCTGCTGAACGGGGGCTGGTGCTGGTGCTGCAGAAGGGGAACTCACCAATCTAGGGTAGCCCCTCGGACTAGTACCAGTTGAAGCCCATCTCATGCTGCCAAGCGTTGCAGGGCGAACCGTAACGGTCGCGGATATAGCCGAGGCCCCAATCGATCTGGGTCCGGTAGTTGCTAAGCCAGTCGCTGCCTGCCGAATAGTACTTGTCCGGCGGCAGCGCCTGCGCTACACCGTAAGCGCCGCTGCTGGGATTGGTGGCGTCCGTCATCCAGCTTGATTCCTGGGTCCACAGCAAGGACAGGCACTGCATTTGGTCCTGGCCCCAACCATAGGCGCCGAGCCGGGAGGACGCGTATTGCCGTGCGCCGGCGGGGTCGTTGACGACGTTTCCCCCCCCACCGCCACCCCCGCCTACGAAGCCGCCGCCTCCTCCACTGCTGATGGGCGGCTGGACCGCTTGCTGGTTGTTGGCGGCGGCCGCTGCGGCTGCCGCTGCGTCGGCTATCGCCTTGCGCTGCGCCGCCTCCCTCTTGGCCTCCTGGGCGGCCTGGTACGCGGCAAGCGCAACCTGGCCTTCTTGATATTTCTGTGCGACAGCGGCAGAAGTGGAGGTCAAGGACGCGAGTTGGGCCACCATGGTCTTTCGCTGGCCGTCCGTGGCGGCCACGCTGTCTTCGGCTGCCCGCCTTGCAGACTCTGCGGCCTGGGCCTTTGCCGCGGCGTCGCTGTCCAACTGGGCCAGCACATCGCGGGCGGCTTGTTCCTGGGCGGTTGCGGCGGCAGATGCCCGGGACGCGCTCAGGGCATCATCGTGCAGCTTCGCCGTACGATCCAGGACTCTGTTCAGCAAGGCGAAATTTTGAATGTTGTCCGGCGCGATGGCGGCATTCGCAAGGGACCAGGGACCGGGATCGAAGCCGCCCGACTCGTATGCCTGGACCACCAGGGAGGACGTGGCCTTTCTCAAGGAATCCGCTTTTGCCTTGGCCTGTTGGGACGCCTCGGCCAGTTTCTGGGTGACTGCCTGCTGGTGCAGCAGTGCGTCATGGGCCTTGGCGTACTCAGTTCCGGCCTTGATGGCCGCCGCGCCGAGCTCTCCGGATTTCTGCTGAAGTCCAGCCAATAACTGGTTGATGCGGTCTACTTCGGCGCTTGCGGCAGCTTCGTTCCCTTGGGCTTGCTGTACTTCTGCCCAGCTGGGATAGCCCGACGGCGGGGCATCGTCGTCCGCCGAAGCCGGGCCTGCTTGGAGAAGCGACGCGACAAGCAAGGGCACAATGATTGCCGAAAGCCGTAGCGACAACGGATTCATTGGATCTGACCTGCCTCCCGACTCGGAACACTAGTCCAGAACCTTAGCCGACAGGCACCCAGAAGCCACCCAACCCCGCCGCCGGGGACAATACTCACAGGCAGCTCTCAGTTTCTCCGAGACACCGTTTAGCCGATGTCCTCTGCTTCAGGACCGCGTGCTTCAGGACCGTGTGCTTCAGGACCGCCGTACTCTCCTGCGCCATAGGAGCCAGGCTCCTGCGCCAAGGTTTCGTCCAAGACCTCGCCGACAATCCGGAATGCCGTGGATGGCTGGTAACCCTTGCGGGCAAGCATCGACGCGAGCCGCCGGGTTTGCTTGTCCCGCTCGGCCCTGTCGGAAAGGTCCGTCCCGGCCCGCAAGCGGCGTGCGACCAGATCCCTGGCCGCGTTCCGCTCGTCGTCGTCACTCACTTGCGCGAGCGCCTGCTCCGCGGTTTCCGTGTCGATGCCTTTGTCCGCCAATTCGCGCCTCAAGGCACCCCGGGCGAGTTTCCTCGACTGGGAACGGCTGCGGACCCACATCTCGGCGAAATCGGCGTCATCAATGAGCCGGACTTCCTCGAAGCGGTCCAGCACGGCTTCGGCCACCTCCTCCGGCACGTTCCGTTCAGCCAGTTTGCGGGCAAGCTGAAGCCTGCTCTTGGGCGAGTTGGTCAGTTGCCGCAAAACAATGGACCGGGCTACCGATTCCGGATTGGCCTCAGGGTCCGCCGCCACGGACGAATCCGCAGACGGGCCCCACGACCGGGAAGAACTTGAGGAACGGGAGCGGCCCTGGCGCTTAGCCGTCAACGGCCTTCAGCTTCGGAGATTTTTCGGCTTCGGCAGGCTTGACTACTCCGACGCCAAGCTTCTCTTTGATGAGCCGCTCGAGGTCCGCAGCCAACTCCGGGTTGTCCCGCAGGAAACGGCGGGAATTCTCCATGCCCTGGCCCAGCTGGTCACCGTCGTAAGTGAACCATGAACCGGACTTCTTGATGATGCCGTGCTCGACGCCCATGTCGATGATGCCGCCCTCGCGGGAAATACCCTGGCCGTAGATGATGTCGAACTCCGCGATCTTGAAGGGCGGAGCCATCTTGTTCTTGACGATCTTGGCCTTGGTCCGGTTACCTACCGAATCCGCGCCTTCCTTCAGCGTCTGGATACGGCGGACGTCGATGCGGATGGACGCGTAGAACTTCAGGGCCTTGCCACCGGTGGTGGTCTCCGGGGAACCGAAGAAAACGCCGATCTTCTCGCGGAGCTGGTTGATGAAGATGGCAGTCGTCTTGGTCTGGCTCAGCCGGCCGGTGATCTTACGCAGGGCCTGGCTCATAAGGCGGGCCTGAAGGCCGACGTGGGAGTCGCCCATTTCGCCTTCGATTTCAGCGCGGGGAACCAATGCGGCGACGGAGTCGATCACGACGATATCCAAGGAGCCGGAGCCGATCAGCATGTCCATGATCTCCAAGGCCTGCTCACCGGTATCCGGCTGCGAAACCAGCAGCGCGTCGGTATCGACGCCCAGCTTCGCCGCGTACTCGGGATCGAGGGCGTGCTCGGCGTCGATGAAGGCTGCGATGCCGCCCTGGCGCTGGGCGTTGGCCACAGCGTGAAGCGCGACGGTGGTCTTACCCGAGGATTCCGGGCCGTAGATTTCCACGATACGGCCGCGCGGCAGGCCGCCGATTCCCAGGGCGACGTCCAAGGCGATGGAACCAGTGGGAATGACTTCGATGGGCGCACGGATATCGTCACCCAAGCGCATGATGGAGCCCTTGCCGAATTGCTTGTCGATTTGGGCAAGCGCTGCCTCGAGCGCCTTCTCACGATCCTGGTTTGCCGCCATGGTTCACACCTCTGATGCTTTCTCGCTGTGGACTGGCCTGAACGGCCGCTTTCCTGTCTCATCCGACGCTAGTACGAGCCGCTGACAATTTTGTGTGCGACTTCGTCTATGTGGACAACTACGGGCTTCGAATGACACGGAAACCGCTCCGTCAGGACCAATTTTCCTCTGATAGGAGCATAGCCTCATCCGAACAGATATTCGAACAAATTTGTGGGCGTGTCCGTCCAGGAACCGGAACTCAGAACGTCCGGGAACCCTTGTCGGCGGGCTTGATATCCCTGCCGAGCCGTCGCTCCGGCGGAACGTCCTGGACGTCGCACAGGGCAAGCCAGACGTCGCGGGGGCTGTAGCCCGCTGCCAAGGCGTCGTCTGCCGTCCGTCCGCCGACGCCGGCCAATACAAGGGAGCTGCTGAGGACCCGGGAGTAGCCAGCTCCGAATTCATCGTCCATCAGCCGCCAGAAGTCACTGATCCGCACCAATAGAGTCTCTCATGGGAGCGGACTCTAGAATGGTTGTCATGAGCAACACTCCCGACGACGCGCCAGAGATGGTGGAGGTTGGCGACAACGTCGACGCCGCCCTCCAGCAGGTGGAACACCAGCTGAGCATGTTCTGGCGACGCGCACGATCGCTGTCCCACCAGTTGTCCCGCCAGGTCCATCCCGACATGGAACCAGCCGCCTACGGACTG
Organism: Arthrobacter sp. FW306-1B-G06A; assembly: GCF_058781765.1. Taxonomy (NCBI): domain Bacteria; kingdom Bacillati; phylum Actinomycetota; class Actinomycetes; order Micrococcales; family Micrococcaceae; genus Arthrobacter; species Arthrobacter sp. FW306-1B-G06A. Next base: position 59,647 of record NZ_JBYSXB010000005.1, read on the forward strand.
CTGACGATCATCCGGAAAGAGGGGCCAATCCGCCTCACGGAGCTCGCCTCGTGCATCGGCGTCGGGAAGCCATCGGTGAGCCGCCAGATCGCGTTCCTGGAAAGCATCGGCATGGTCTACAAAGAGGCCGACCCTCAGGATGGCCGCGCACAATCCATCCGGCTCACCCCCAAGGGCGAAGAAAAGATGCACCAGGTCCAGGACGCACGCCGGCAGGTGTTCCGGGAACGCCTGGGTGAATGGCCGCTGGAAGAAATCCAGACGCTTGCTGACTACATTGAACGGCTCAACGCCGCGTATGGCGAAGGTATCGGCAAGGACTGACCTCGCCAGGCCACAAAAGCCCAAGAAGGAGGGCCTCCAGCTGGAGGCCCTCCTTCTTTACTTCAGGTCCGCCTAGCGGGCTCCGGAGAGCATGCCCTGGGTGAAGTCGTCGTTCAGTTCGGCGCTGAGCTCGCGATCGAGATCGCGGCCATAGCGCTGGGCGAATTCCTGCGGGACGGTGTCCGGAACAGCGACGCCTTCGGCGACGGCAACCCGGTCACTGACCTCGCGGAGCATGCCGGACAACGGAACGTCCAGGGCCGAGCAGATCGAGGACAGCAGCTCTGAGGATGCTTCCTTCTGGCCGCGTTCAACTTCGCTCAGGTAGCCAAGGGAAACGCGGGCGCTGTGCGAGACTTCGCGGAGCGTACGGCCCTGGCGCTGGCGGACATCGCGCAGGACATCACCAATTTCGTGACGCAGTACAACCATTTTGCGCTCCTTCTGTTCGCTCGGTGCCTTCTCGGCCAAGCCCACATCCTTCCAGCGGACAACGCCGTTTATGGATACGGGCTGCTTAACCATCTGTATCGCCTTGCTCCCTCGTGAGGCCGGTTCACCTTGCGGGTGCACCGGTTGTTTTTTACATCCTAGGCGCCCCGGCCATTCCGGGGCGACACAATGTAACAACTATTGGGCCGCTGTTTTTGTTCCCGGCTACTTTACGTGCGGTAAGTCGGCATGGACAAGGCACTCCAACAAGCGCTCCAGTGCGGCCGCGGTCGCCTGCGCACGGATACTTGGGCGATCTCCCCGAAAGGAGTAGGCATGGGCCGCAGCTCCGCCCTGCGTGGCGACGCCAATGAAGACGGTGCCAACCGGCTTCCCGTCATGCGGCAAAGGTCCCGCAACCCCCGTCGTGGAGACCCCGACGTCGGCCCCGCACGCGCGCCTGGCACCGTCGGCCATGGCCGCCGCCACTCCGGCGTCGACGGATCCGACGGCGGACAGCAACTCCTCGGAGACCCCCAGGATTCCGGCCTTGACGGCATTCTGATAGGCGACCACCCCGCCCTGGAGCATGCCTGACGCGCCGGGAGTATCGGCGAGGGTGGCGGCAACCATTCCGGCTGTCAGGGATTCTGCGGTAGCCACGGTAACGCCCCGCTCGATGGCGAGGGCGACGGCGGACGCAGCCGCCTCATCAGCGGTGGGGCTCATGCGCGCTTGCCCGCCGAGCGAAGCTTTGCGGCTTCGATCACATATTCGGCGCCGGTCCACACTGTAATGGCGAGTGCGACGATCATGACCCAGAAGGCCACGCTGACGAGCCACGGCGCGAAGGAATTCAGCGGCAGGATGTAGAGGAAGATCGCGACGGTCTGGATGACGGTCTTTAGCTTGCCGCCCCGCGAGGCCGGCATCACGCCATAGCGGATGACGAAGAAGCGCAAGGCGGTGATGCCCCATTCGCGCACGAGGATGAGGATCGTGATCCACCACGGCAGCTCCCCCAGCGCCGAGAGGAGAACGAGTGCCGATCCGATCAGCAGCTTGTCGGCAATCGGGTCCGCGATCTTGCCGAAGTTGGTGACGAGGTTGCGGCTCCGGGCGATGTCGCCGTCGAGCTTGTCCGTATAGATCGCCACAGCGAAGGCCACAACGGCGGTCCAGCGCCAAATGCCGTGCTGGCTGTTGTCCGCCAAGAGGAACCACACGAAGAACGGGACGAGGACAATTCGAAGCATCGTCAGGATGTTGGGCAGGTTCCAGATATCGGAGCTGCTGGAACCGGCTTTGCTGCCGTCGGATGTAGTCACCCCTCTAGGCTACCGTCCGGTCAATGACCAGGCGTCTTCGCCGCCGTCGTCCTCGTCATCGATGCCATCTGCTCCGTCGTGGTACTCCGTGGCCTGCTTGCGGCGTTCGAGATCGGCGGCGACCAAGTCCTCGGCGTAGCCGCCGACGGCGATGTTCGCGTTCGCGTTGTCGCTCAGCGCCGCGGTGTGCGCGTCGGGGATAGCCGGAGCATCCTGCCCCTTCATGGCTGCCAGCACGGGAGCGAGGTCGTCGGGCTTGACCAGGACATCGCGGGCCTTGGAACCTTCGGACGGGCCCACGACGCCGCGCGACTCGAGCAGGTCCATGAGGCGACCGGCCTTGGCGAAGCCGACGCGGAGCTTGCGCTGCAGCATCGAGGTTGAGCCGAACTGCGTGGTGACCACCAGTTCGGTGGCCTGGAGCAGGACCTCGAGGTCGTCTCCGATGTCGTCGTCGATCTGCTTCTTCTGCGCCTCGGGTGCGACGTCGTCACGGTAGACAGCCTTGAGTTGGCCCTTGACGTGTTCCACCACGCGGTGGATTTCGGACTCGGTGACCCAGGCGCCCTGCACGCGCATCGCCTTGGAAGCGCCCATCGGCAGGAAGAGGGCGTCACCCTGGCCAATGAGTTTTTCCGCGCCGGGCTGGTCCAGGACCACGCGGGAGTCGGTGACGGAGGAGGTTGCGAACGCCATACGCGAAGGGACGTTGGCCTTGATCAGGCCGGTGACGACGTCAACGGACGGACGCTGGGTGGCGAGGACCAGGTGGATGCCGGCAGCACGGGCCAGTTGGGTGATGCGGACAATCGAGTCTTCGACGTCGCGCGGGGCCACCATCATGAGGTCGGCGAGCTCGTCCACGATCACCAGCAAGTACGGGTACGGCTTGATGACGCGCTTGGAGTCGACCGGCGGCAGAACCTTGCCGGCGCGGACCGCCTTGTTGAAGTCGTCGATGTGCTTGAAGCCGTAGTTGGCGAGGTCGTCGTAGCGGGCGTCCATTTCGCGCACCACCCACTGAAGTGCCTCGGCGGCCTTTTTGGGGTTGGTGATGATGGGCGTGATGAGGTGCGGAACGCCCTCATACGCGGTCAGTTCCACGCGCTTGGGGTCCACCATGACCATGCGGACCTCATCGGGTGTGGCACGCATCAGGATCGACGTGATCATGGAGTTCACGAACGACGACTTACCGGCACCTGTGGCACCGGCCACGAGCAAGTGCGGCATTTTGGCGAGGTTCGCGACGACGTAGCCGCCCTCGACGTCCTTGCCGACGCCCATCACCATGGGGTGGTCTGTCCGCCTGGCGTTCTGGCTGCGCAGGACATCGCCGAGGGACACGGTCTCGCGGTCCGTGTTGGGGATCTCGATGCCGATGGCAGACTTGCCCGGAATAGGGCTGAGGATACGGACATCACTCGATGCCACCGCGTAGGAGATGTTCTTGGACAAGGCAGTGACGCGCTCCACTTTGGTGCCGGGAGCAAGTTCGATCTCGTAGCGGGTCACGGTGGGTCCACGGCTGAATCCGGTGACAGTGGCGTTCACGTTGAACTGCTGCATCGTGTCCGTCAAGGCGGCCACGACGGCGTCGTTCGCTTCCGTGCGTTCCTTCGGGATGGAGCCCGGAGTCAGGTTGTCGGAGGACGGCAGCGTGTACGTGACGTCCCCGGCGAGCGAAAGTTGTTCGGTGCGCTGCGGGATCGGCGTCGGGGGCGGTGGTGGACTGACCGGTGCCGAAGGCACGATGACCGGTGGAACGGCGGCGGCCGGCGCGACCAAGGGGATCGCTTCGGTGGCGTTGTCCGCAACCGCCTTCGCGCTTCCGAGTCCCTGTGCACTTCCAAGACCTTGCGCGGCTTTGATCTTCTCGACGGCGATTTCAGCCTGGGTCGGCCTGCGCACGCCCGGCGGCACGGCGGGCCCGCCCTTCGCGGGAGGGGCATCGTCGTCGACGATTGCGTGCTCGAAGGCTTCGTCGCCCACATAGCCCTCGAGTGTGGGGTCGTCGTCGTGGTCCTTGCCGAAGAAGCGCTTCCGGCGCTTCTTCTTTGGCTCAACGGCCGCCTCGTTTTCGTAAAGGTAGCTGCGGTCGTGGGAATCGTCGTGCTGCGAGCCGGCATCCACGAGATCGACGCCCATGAGGTGCTCGTAGGCGCCCCGGATACGCCGGGGGATGGCGCCGAAGGGCGTGGCCGTGACAATCAGGAGGGAGACGAACGCCAAGGCACCGTAGACCAGGACGGGTACGGCAGGGTGGATGGCGGCAAGAGGCGATGCCGCGAGGAAACCGAGCATCCCGCCCGCACGCCGGAGGCCATCGAAGCCGTCGGCGACGGTCGGCTGGCCCCCGATGATGTGGGCCAAGCCGGTTCCGGCGAATGTCATGATCAGGAAACCGATGCCCACGCGGTTGTTGCCCCGGCTGTCCCATGGCTGCCGGAAGAGCCGGAAGGCGCAGACAAAAAGCATGAGCGGCAGGAGCAAGGACACCCAACCGAAGGTTCCGTTCACGATGCTGTAGACAACGTCCGGGAACCAGCCTTTGAAGCCCCACCAGGCGAAGGTTGCGATGAAGACACCGAGAGCCAGGTTGAAAAGGGCGGCGCCGTCCCGGCGGTCGGCGGGATCAAGGTCACTGACGTCATGGCCGATCCGGCGGACCCCCGCACCCACCACGTGCCCGATTCCCAGCCAGACACCCGCAAGCACACGCAGGATCCAGGGCTGTTGGGGTTCGACGACGGCGGCCTGCTTGCCGCGGGCCGCGCCTGTGCTGCTCCTGCCGGTCTTGGTCGGGGTCCGGCCGCTGCCCGAGCCGCTGGTTTTGCTGTTGGAGCTGCCTCTAGGCGCGGAGGTAGTACGAGTCGCCATATCGGCCACGCTACCCCAAGCCGTCCGGAAAGCCGCGGATTTCAGGGGAACGGAGGAGCCATGTTGCCCCTGTAGAACAATCCGCGGACCTGGTTCCGCTGCGGGCTTGGCGTACAACACGAACGGCCCGGTTCGCTTGAACCGGGCCGTTCGGAGGCTTCTCCGTCCGGGCTATGCTTCCAGAACCAACGGGATGATCATGGGGCGCCGGCGAAGCTTGCGGTTGACCCACGTGCCGATCACACGGCGCACGACTTGCTGGAGCTGGTGGTTGGTGTGGTCCGCGTGGTGGAGCACCGCGTCTTCGAGGGCAGCATTGATCTTGGGGATGATTTCGTCGAATACGGAATCGTCCTCGGCCACGCCGCGGGCGTGGATTTCCGGGCCCGAGACGATCTTGCCGGTGGTCCGGTTGATCACGGTGATGACCGAGATGAAGCCCTCGTCGCCGAGGATCCTGCGGTCCTTGAGGTCGGCGTCGGTGATTTCACCCACGCTGGAGCCGTCCACATAGACGAAGCCCACTTCCACCTGGCCAACAACATTGGCTTTGTGGTCCCTGACGTCGATGACTGTGCCGTTGTCGCTGAGGATGACGCGGTCCGACGGCACGCCGGAGTCCTCCGCCAGGTTGCCGTTGGCGATGAGGTGACGGGTTTCGCCGTGCACAGGCATCGCGTTCAGGGGCTTGAGGATGTTGTAGCAGTAGAGCAGTTCGCCCGCAGCGGCGTGTCCGGAGACATGCACTTTGGCGTTGCCCTTGTGCACGACGTCGGCGCCGAGCTTGAGCAACCCGTTGATGATCCGGTAGACCGCGTTCTCGTTGCCGGGGATGAGGCTCGAGGCCAGAATAACGGTGTCGCCCTGGCCCACCACCACGCGGTGGTCACCGTTGGCCATCCGGGACAGTGCCGCCATGGGTTCGCCCTGCGAGCCCGTGGACATGAGGACCACGCGGTGGTCCGGCAGGTTGTCGATGTTCTTGATGTCCACGAGGATTCCCGGCGGGACGTCAAGGTAGCCCAGTTTCGCGGCGATAGCCATGTTGCGCACCATGGACCGGCCCACGAAGGCGACATTGCGGCCATGCTTGGCGGCGGCGTCGAGCACTTGCTGCACCCGGTGCACGTGCGAGGAGAAGGAGGCAACGATGATCCGCTTCTTGGCCTGGCCGAACAAACGGTCCAAGGTGGGGCCGATCTCCTTTTCCGCCGTGGTGAAGCCGGGAACATCCGCGTTGGTGGAGTCGGCCATGAACAGGTCCACCCCTTCTTCACCCAGGCGGGCGAAGTGGCGCAGGTCCGTGATGCGGCCATCGAGGGGCAACTGGTCCATCTTGAAGTCGCCCGTGTGCAGGACGTTGCCGCCGGCAGTGCGGATGAAGACGGCCAAGGCATCCGGAATGGAGTGGTTGACGGCAACGAATTCGCATTCGAAGGGGCCGAACTGCTCCACCTGCCCTTCGGCGACCGTCAGCGTGTACGGCTTGATCCGGTGTTCCTGGAGCTTGGCCTCGACGAGGGCAAGCGTCAGCTGGGAACCGACCAACGGCAGGTCCGCGCGCAGGCGCAGAAGATACGGCACAGCGCCGATGTGGTCTTCGTGGCCGTGCGTCAGGACGATGGCAACTACGTCGTCCAGCCTGTCCTCGATGTACGAGAAATCGGGCAGGATCAGGTCGACACCCGGCTGTGTCTCTTCAGGGAAGAGCACGCCGCAGTCAACCACCAGCAGCTTGCCGTTGATTTCGAAAACGGCCATGTTGCGGCCGATCTCCCCCAGCCCGCCGAGGGGCACAATCCGGAGTGTTCCCTGCGGAAGTTTGGGCGGGGTGACAAGTCCGGGAAGGGCGGTTTGGGTCATAATGCGCTACTTTCCGGCGGAATCGTTCTAGACAGTGAAGTCCATTCCAGCTTCCGCCAAGTCCTCGCGGATGATTGCGATCTCGGCGGCGTCCGGCTCCACGAGGGGCAAACGGACAACCGAGTTGGGCAGGACTCCCTGCCATTTAAGAATTTGTTTGGCGGCGACGGCGCCTTGGACCCGGGTCATGGTTGCGCGGATCACGGGCTCGAGTTCGAAGTTGATCTTGCGTGCCGTGCCAAGGTCGTTCGAGTTGATGGCGTCGATCAGCTCACGGAAGCGGCGGGTGACAACGTGGGTGGTGACGCCAATCAGGCCCACCGCACCCATGGCCATCCACTGGAGGGTCAGTCCGTCGTCCCCCGAGTAGAAAAGAAGGTCGGTTTCCGCCATGACGCGTGTGGCCGCGGCGAAATCGGCCTTGGCATCCTTGACCGCAACGATGTTGGGGTGGGAGGCAAGGCCGATCATGGTCTCCGGCGCGATCTGGATGGAGGAACGCCCGGGAATGTCATAGAGCATGACAGGAAGCTCGGTGGCGGACGCAATGGCCTCGAAGTGGGCCCGGACGCCAGCCTGGCTCGGCTTGTTGTAGTACGGGGTGACGAGCAGGAGTCCGTCGACGCCGAGCTTCGCGGCTTCCTGGGAGAGGTGCACCGAGTGCGCGGTGTCATTGGTTCCCGTGCCCGCGATGATTGCCGCGCGACCGCCCACGGCTTCCTTCACGGCGCGGAACATGCCGAGGTTTTCCTCGTCGGTGAGCGTGGACGTCTCCCCCGTTGTTCCGGTGACCACCAGGCCATCGCAGCCGTCGTCAACAAGCTTGACTGCCAGTTCCGCTGCCTGCTTGTAGTCAACTTCGCCGTCCTTGGTGAACGGGGTGACCATGGCGGTCAGAAGGGTACCGAGAGCAGGAACGTTCGCACGAGAGTCAGACATATGAAAAACGTTACCCTGTCAGCTGCGGGTTAGGAGAATGGGGCCCGCGTGATTGTCGTCAAATTCAACGAAATGGGAGCACGGCCTCAGGCCGAAGCGTCGCTGTGGCGCCCGGGCGTCGCTGGCCTCTCCGGCGAGCAATACCGGGCAACCGCGGACTCCCGCAAGCGGTCCGCCCACGCTCCCAGCCGCTGTGCTGCCCGCACATAGTCGAACAATTCAACGGGGGTCAGCGATTCAACGTCGGTCTCCGCGAGCCGCCTGGCAAGTTCGGCGCCCGGTTGCTGTTCGCCCAGAACGGTTCCCTCTCGGCGCCACTGCACATCTTCAGGGGGTTCCCCTGCGACAAGCTGCCGGAAGAGGAAATCGACGACGCCCGGGCTCATCGCCTTCATGGGCCCATCCAGGCCTTGGGGATAGCCATTCGGCCGCTTCGAAGGATCGTTCATGCAGCCATGGTATTCGAACATATATTCGAATACAAGGTGTTCTCTCCGAGGGGCCGGCCGCTACCGCTCCGCTGCGGTGGGCTCAGCGCGGAAGAGTCGCACGGCGTCGCGCATGGATTCCCGCGCGCGCTTGCGGTCGCCGGCGGCATCGTAGGCGCAGCTGAGCCGGAACCAGGAACGCCAGTCCTCGGGGGCGGCCTCGGCCTCCACGCGGTACTTTTCAAACTCGGCGTCCGCGGCTGCACGCACGATGCGGCCTCCCGGCGTGCGCGGCAGGTTGTCCACCGGCAGCCCGCCTTCGGCTTCGAGCACCTTCGCCATCTTTTCCGTGCGCGCACCGAAAACAAGCTCGCGGATCAATGCCCACGCTCCAATGATCGGAAGCACCAGGTAGGCGGCTCCGATTCCCTTGGCGACCAGGTTCGCGTCACTGAGCAGCAGGATCGAGCGCTCGAAGGTAACCACGAGGTAGAGAACCAGCAACAGGGTGACGGCACCCACCCAGATCTTGGTGCGGTTCTCCTTGAATGCTTTCCAGAGCGAGCCCATGCGCCTACAGCCCCAGATCCAAATAGCCGTCCAGGCCGACGGTCAGCCCGGGGTGGGACGCCACATTGCGCAGTCCCAGCAGCACACCGGGCATGAAGGACGCCCGGTCGAAGGAATCGTGGCGGATGGTCAGTTGCTCTCCCGGGCCGCCGAGGAGCACTTCCTGATGCGCCACGAGTCCACGCAAACGGACGCTGTGGACGCGGACACCGTCCACGTCGCAACCGCGGGCACCGTCGAGGGCCGTGTTCGTGGCATCCGGGCTGGCCGGGACGCCGGCTTCTTCGCGGGCGGCGGCAATGAGCTGGGCGGTGCGGACGGCGGTGCCCGAAGGCGCGTCCACCTTGTTCGGGTGGTGCAGCTCGATGATTTCCACCGATTCGAAATACTTGGAGGCCTTGGCGGCGAAAGCCGAGGCGAGGACGGAGCCGAGGGCGAAGTTGGGGGCGATCAGGACGCCGGATTCCGGGTTCGCCGCAAGCAGGCCGCGCAAGGCCGCGAGCCGTGCAGCGTCCCAGCCGGTAGTGCCGACAACAGCGTGCATGCCGTGTTCGACGGCGAAGCGGACGTTCGCTTCGGTGCTGTCCGGAACGGTCAGGTCGACGACATACTTCGCACCGGCGTCGAGCAGGGTATCAAGGGAATCGCCGCGGCCGAGCGCCGCGACGAGCTTCATGTCGGCGGCTGCCTCCACCGCCTTGACGGCTTCGATACCCATGCGGCCCTGGGCGCCCAGAACGGCGACAGCAAGTTGTTCGATCATGCCCTTAACCCTACCGGGCGGCGCGCCGGGTTTTTCGCCCCAACGTGGGGTCGCCGGGAAGCTACTCCCCTGCCCCGACCCACTCGACCGTACCGTCGCTGAAGAACTGTTCCTTCCAGATGGGCACTTGCGCTTTGATCCTGTCCACGAGCTCCGAGCACACTGCGAAAGCCTGTCCTCTGTGTGCAGCAGCAACGGCGCAGACGAGCGCAGGTTCGCCAATCTCCAGCAGGCCGATCCTGTGCGCTGCCCAGATCCGTACAGGCTGGGCTGCCTCCCCCGAGTGCTCGGCCACGAGCTTCGCGACGACGTCGGCCATGACCTGGTGCGCCGTGGGGTGGGCGCTGTAGCTGAGCCTGTCGACGGGTTTGCCGCCGTCGTGGTTCCGGACCACGCCGCTGAAGCTCACTACCGCTCCCGCCGTGTCCGATTCAACCGCCGCTATGGCCTGGTCGACGGAAATCGGCTCCGCGCTGAGGATCGCGCTGATGACTTCGAAGTCGGTTTCAGTGGTCATGGCTTCCCTCCAACTGATCGCATAGGTGGGCGATGACAGGATCAAGGACGGCAAGGCCGTCCATTACGCCCTTCGGTGAGCCCGGCAGGTTCACGATGAACGTCTTGCCGGCTGTACCTGCATGGCCCCGGCTCAACATCGCCATGGGGGTCTTGGCGGCACCGGCGCGCCGGATGCCTTCCATGAGCCCCGGTATTTCTCGGTCAAGCAAAGGCAAGGTGACTTCCGGAGTGCGGTCATCGGGGCTCAGACCGGTACCGCCGCTCGTAATGACGACGGCGGGTTCCAGGGTCAGCAGCGCCCGGATGGCGGCACCGACCGGCTCCCCATCCGGCACTACCATGACGGGGAAGGTCTCGTAGCCGTGTTCGACCAGCCAGTCCAGGATCACGGGGCCGCTCTTGTCCTCATAGATTCCTGCCGCGGCACGGTTGGAGGCGATGACCACGCCGGCCTTCCGCGGCCCACGGGCGGGTTCGCAGGCATTCATGTGCGCTCTCCTTCGCCGGGCGCGCCGGACGGGGCGGGAACGGCCCAGTCGCCGCTCTTTCCGCCGCTCTTGGCCAGCACCTGGATGCCGCTGATGACTGCGTGCTTGTCCACTGCCTTGATCATGTCGTAAACGCTCAAGGCGGCCACCGATGCCGCAGTCAACGCTTCCATTTCCACGCCCGTGACGCCCCTGGTCTTCACCGTTGCCAGGACAACCACCGTGTCCGGGCCAAGTTCGAAGTCCACGGTGACCTTGGAAATCGGCAGCGGGTGGCACAGCGGGATGAGTTCGGGCGTCTTCTTGGCTGCCATGATGCCCGCAACGCGCGCTACCGCGAGGGCGTCGCCTTTCGGAAGCTCACCGGCGCCGAGCAAGGAAAGCACCTCGGCGGTGCTGTGGACGGTGGCCGTGGCGGTCGCCTCCCGTGTGGTCACGGCCTTCCCGGAGACGTCGACCATTTGGGCTGTACCATCTTGGCGCAAATGCGTAAGGGCGCCGCCGACCATGCCGGCGGGTTCTGGAGTGTCGTTCACAACATCCATACTTCCACTTCCGCCCCGGCGTCGAGTTCCGTGACGGCCGCAGGCACCTGGACCAGCGCGTTCGAGTTGGCCAGCGCATGGATGAGATGGGAGCCGGCACCGCCCTCCAGCCGGACTGTTCCCCCCGGAAGCAGCGTTCCGCGGCGGACCTGGTGTTTTCCGGCGGGCGAAGTCAAAGACTCCGTAAGGCGGGCCTGCAGGCTGGGCCGCAAGGCGGGGCTTCCGACCACGGCGGCGAGCGCCGGGCGAAGGAACATTTCGAAGGACACGAGGCAGCTCACGGGATTGCCCGGGAATCCCAGGAAGGGCACGCCGTCGAACATTCCGATCCCCTGGGGGCCGCCGGGTTGCATGGCCACCGACACGAATTCAACTGCGTGGCCCATCATCGCCTGCCGGACCACTTCGTAGGCTCCTTTGCTGACGCCCCCGGTGCTGACGATGAGATCGACGGTCCCGCTCCGGCCGCGGAGGAGCGCCAACAGCTCGGCGGGATCGTCGCCGCTGATTCCCGTCCGTGTGACGTGGAGGCCGGACTGCAGCATGGCGGCTTCGAGCAGGGTTCCGTTGGAATCGTAGATCTTGCCTGCCGGCAGGGACGTGCCGGGCTCCACGACTTCGTCGCCCGTGGTCACCAGGAGCACGCGCACCGGCGTGCGGACCTCGACGGCGGTCATCCCCAAGGCGGCGAGGAGCCCCAATTGCCCGGGCCCGAGGGCTGTTCCTGCGTGCAAGGCGACGGTTCCCGCGGTGATGTCGCTCCCGGCGTCGCGGACGAACGTTCCCGGCTCGGTGGTGGGAAGACGGACAGTTGCTGGCACGCCGGGGACGGGAAAGACATCAGGCAGGGCCTGTTCGATAGGCACGACGGCGTCGGCCCCCTCGGGCATCATGGCGCCCGTCATGATCGGGGCTGCGGTGCCCGGGATGAGTCGGACCGGTGCCGCGCCGGCCGGGACCGGGTCCACGACCGTCAGCTCCGCACCGGCGTCGCTCCCTGCGTGGGGGGCAAGGTCGGCTGAGCGGACGGCGAACCCGTCCATCTGGGAGTTGGCGAACGGCGGCAGGCTGAGCGGGGCCAGGACATCGGCGGCAAGTACCCGGCCGAGCGCCCCCATCAGCGGAAGCTCCTCGGTGCCCTTCGTGTCCGCGAGGCCGGACAGCAGCTCCTGGACGGCTTGGCGGTGTGCTGCGACGGATCGTGCCACGAGGGTTCCTCCCGGATTGGTTCGCTCAGACTTTCACAGCCTAATGTCAGTTGGCGGTGACATGGATGGTGTGGAACCCCGTGGCGCCGTCCGGGGCGACGGGAGTTTGGGCTTCGGGCTGCGGCGTACCCGTGGCATCGGTGGCACGGACCTGGACTTCATGGTTCCCGGAGCCCAGCTCAAGGCCCAGCTGCCATTGGTACCACGTATCCGACGAGATCCCGGGCGCGAGCTTGGCTTCCTGCCACTTGCCGCGGTCGACGCGCAGCTCCACCCGGGAAACGCCGCGGTGTTGAGCCCACGCGACACCGCCGAACTGGACCGTTCCCGCCTTTACTGAGCGGCCGTCCCGGGGCACGTCGATGCGCGACTGGGTCTTGATGGGACCGTGGTCGCTCCAACCGCGAGGGACCCAGTAGCCCTGATCGTCGGCGAAACGCGTCACCTTCAGTTCGGTCAGCCATTTGGTGGCCGAAACATAGCCGTAGAGGCCCGGGACGACCATCCGGACGGGGAAGCCATGCTCCAGCGGCAGGGGTTCGCCGTTCATTCCGACGGCGAGGATCGCGTCCCGATTGTCGGTGAGCGCCTCGAGGGGGGTTCCGGCGGTCCAGCCGTCAGTGCTGCGGGAGAGCACCATGTCCGCACCGGGCTTCGGTCCGGCCATGGCGAGGAGTTCGCGGACCGGCCAGCCCAGCCAGAGGGCGTTGCCGATCAGGTCTCCGCCGACTTCATTGGATACGCACGCGATGGTCACGTGACGCTCGATCATCGGCTTCGTCAGCAGGGTGGCGAAATCCAAGGTGACTTCGCGTTCCACCAGGCCAGTCACCTTGAGGGTCCAGTCCGGCGGATTCACGGCAGGCGGGATCAGCGCGGTGTCGATCCGGTAGAAGTCGGGGTTCGGCGTGACGAGCGGCTGCAGGCCCGCCAAGGTGAGGGCGGCGCCGTCGGGAACCTTTTGCGGGGGCGTCACCGGGGCAGGAAGCGCCACCCCGCGGCGGAAATCGGATGCCACCGTTCCCGCCCTCCGCACGAGGGTCGTGACGATCCCCGCCGCCGCCGCTGCTATCGCGGTTCCACCCAGCAATTGCATAAAGCTTCGGCGCGCCAAGGGCATGTCGCTTGCAACGGGCACGGGTCGCCAGGTTTCCAGCCGCTGGATCAGGAGCCGGAGGAAAAGCATGGTGACGATCGTGGCCACGACGGGGGCAATTGCGGCTGTCGGCGCGGCTTGGGCACGGGTCAGCACTGCAGCCAGCCCCGCAGCTCCAGCGAGCAAGGCGAGCGCCAGCCCCGCTCCTTTTCGCCGATACTCCAGCAGTCCTGCTACCGCGGCAAGGACCAAGGTCACCAGGGCGATGCTGACAATCAGGGCAAGTTTGTCGGCGGTGCCGAAAAGGTTGACGGCCAGTTCCTTGGCCCAACCCGGCACGGCGTCGATGACCACACCGCCCAACGCAGTGACCGGTGAAACGGACGGGCTCAGGAACCCGGCCAGCAACTCGCCGGCCGCCACCCCGAACCCGATGGCCACCACGCCGCACGCCGCCGCCCACCGGACGGCCGTCCTGGTACCGGCTTTCTTCGAAGTGGTCCTGCTCATAATGTGCCTGCCTGTTTGGGGCTCTCTGACGGAACGGTGTCCGCGTGGACTGTCTGCTTCGGAAATACCTCGGCGTGGGCCGGGGCGGCCTGTGCACCCGACGGAAGGCGGAGCGTGAATCGGCAGCCCTCGCCGGTGTTCGCCACCGTGACCGTGCCGCCGTGAGCCTTCACGATGCCTGCCACCATGCTGAGCCCCACGCCTGCTCCGCTGTATCGCGGTGGACCCCCTTCCACAGGCTTCCCCGCTCCCCGGGAACGGTCCTTTTGCCAGCCGGTCTCGAAAACGTGGGCGAGATCCTCCTCGTCGATGCCTCCGCAGCTGTCCACGACGTCGACGACGGCGTCGCTCCCGTCGCGTCCGACGCGAACCATGACCCCGCCGTCGGGCCGGCTGTAGATGATCGCGTTGAGCAGCACGTTCCGGACTGCCCGTCCCAGGCTGGGGCCGTCCGCGACGGCCATGCACTCCCGGTCGCCGCCGCCGTCGAGCCGGATGCCGCGTTGGGCGGCGAGGGGCGCGAGATCGGCGATGGCGTCGCTCACGAGGTCGTAGAGGTCGAGGGATTCTGCGCTCAGGCGGAGCGTTCCCGCCTGGATTTTGGACAGTTCCAGGAGGTCGTTGACCATGACCGCCATCTGGTCCGTCTGGGCGATGATCTTGCGGTAGTACGCGGGGATGTCGGAGGCCATGCCATCTTCCAGCGCTTCGGCCATGGCCCGCATGCTGGCCAAAGGGGTCCGGAGGTCGTGCGAGATCCAGGAGACCAGTTCGCGGCGGGCGGTTTCGACGGCGGCTTCCCGTCGCCGGGATTCCTCAAGTTTGACGCTGCTCGCTTCGAGTTCCTGGGCTAGCTGGGCGAGCTCGGAGTTCATTGCCGGTCCGGCCCGCCGCGATCCCGATTGTGGCAGGAAGGAGCCATCGAGGGCTTCTCCGCTGCCGAGGCGCCGCGTTGCTGCGACGAGCCGGATGGCGTTGCGGGACACCCCGGCCCCGAGGACCAGGGAAATCGCGATCGCCACGGCCGAGGCTACCCCGAGGATGTACCACATGACTTCGAGGTCCAGGGCGGAAATGAACATCGCATTGAAGGCGCTCACCATCCCTGCCACGAGGACGGCAACGGTGGCCACCACCACGAGGCAAATCTGGACCAGGATCGACGCGCCACGCAGGAAACGCAGCAAGGCAAGGGTCAAGGCGCCGATGAGGACAGCCCACAACAGCATCCAGCCCAGGATGGTGAACATTTCAGCCGGCTGCATGTCCACCTTCCTTCGCGTCAAAGCGGTAGCCGACTCCCCAGACCGTTTTGAGCAGCATCGGGGTGGTGGGGTTGTCTTCGATCTTTTCCCGCAAGCGACGCACGTGGACGGTCACAGTGGACAAATCCCCGAAGTCCCAACCCCACACTGCCTTGATGAGATCCTCGCGGCTGAACACCTGGTTGGGCCGGCGGAGGAGGAACGCCAGCAGATCGAACTCACGCACCGTAAGCATCAGGGGTTTGCCATCCTGGAGCACTGTGCGCGAGGCAGGATCCAATTCGAAGCCGGCGAGTTCGACTGGCGGTTCCGGGCTGAATTCCCGGATGCTCCGGCGCAGGACGGACTTCACACGGAGGACCAACTCGCGGGGCGAGAAGGGCTTGGTGACATAGTCGTCCGCTCCGCTTTCCAATCCCAGGATCCGGTCGTCTTCCGTGCCGAGGGCGGTCACCATGATGATCGGTACGCTCATGGCCAGGCGGAGCCTGCGGCACACTTCCACGCCGTCAAGTCCGGGCAGCATCCGGTCCAGGATGACAAGGTCGGGCCGCCTGGCGGCCGCGAGGCTCAGCGCGGTGAAGCCGTCGCCCGCGAGATCGACTTGGAAGCCTGCCTGGACCAGGTAGTCCCGGACGACGTCGGCGATGGTCTGTTCGTCTTCGACCAGCAGGATGCGCCGATTGCCGACGTCGGCACCGTGCGGGGCGGGCTGCGTGTTCACACCTTCAGCATAGATTCGCGTGGTGCCCGCGGTACGTGTTCCGGGCGTCCACGGGCCAACCGTATGCATTCCGTAAGAAGTCACCTCTTGCGTTGCCTTCCACGGGAGCGGATGACGAACGTGACTGGTGGCCGATATCACGCTCGGGCCCTGCCTGGCGTAGCCTGAACCCATGAGTGTTCAGCTAGGCATGCCGTTGCCCCCTACGGGCGATGGGACGGGAAGCAGCGTGTCTGCTCCTCCGCCGCGCCCTGCCGGAACTCCTCCGGGCCTGTTCGACCGTTACGGACGCCGGGCCACCGACATGCGCTTGTCCCTGACCGACAAATGCAATCTCCGCTGCACCTACTGCATGCCGGCCGAAGGCCTCGAATGGTTGTCCAAACAAGCCGTGATGACCGCCGCCGAGATCGGCCGGCTGGTGCGGATCGGCGTCGAACACCTCGGGGTCCGCGAACTGCGCCTCACCGGAGGCGAGCCCCTGGTCCGCGCCGACCTGGTGGACATCATCACCGCCCTCCGCCAGGCGCACCCCGATCTGCCGATCTCCATGACCACCAACGGCGTCGGACTCGACAAGAAAGCAGCAGCGCTCAAGCAAGCCGGACTCACCCGCATCAACGTCTCCCTCGACTCCCTCCACGAAGAAACCTTCACGAAGCTGACCCGGCGGCCTTTCCTGGACAAGGTGTTGGCCGGCGTCGACGCCGCCCGGGCCGCAGGCCTGGGACCGGTCAAGATCAACGCCGTCCTCATGCGCGGAATCAACGACGCCGAGTCCCCCGAGCTCCTGGCCTGGGCAGTGGAGCGCGGCTATGAACTGCGCTTCATCGAACAAATGCCGCTGGACGCCGACCACGGCTGGACCCGGCGCGACATGATCACCGCAGCCGAGATCCGCGAACTGCTCTCCCGCGACTTCGCCCTGGCCCCGGACCCGCGCGAACGCGACGGCGCACCAGCGGAACGATTCGAAGTACGACGGCGGCACTACGCATCCGCACAAGCCACCGGTCCGATCCTGGGCACCGTCGGCATCATCGCCTCCGTCACCGAGCCGTTCTGCTCCGATTGCCGGCGCACAAGGATCACCGCCGAAGGCAAGATCATGAGCTGCCTGTTCTCCCGCGAAGAATTCGACCTCCTCGGCTTGCTCCGGTCCGGAGCCAGCGACGAGGAACTCGCCCAACGCTGGCAGGACGCCATGTGGATCAAACCCAAGGCACACGGCATGGACCACACCGGCCTCGGCGCACCCGACTTCGTCCAACCAGACCGCAGCATGAGCGCCATCGGAGGCTGAGGCTTTGCTCGTAAGATACTTCGCTGCCGCGCGCGCCGCGGCAGGCGTCGAAGAGGAACACCACGATCTCCCGGACGGAACCAGCTTGGACGGGCTGATCGCGGCCGTGCTCGCCGTCGAACGTCCGGAACCACCGGCCGGCACGCCGCCCCTGGCCCGGATCATTTCGCGCAGCAGCTTCCTGCGCAACGAGATAGCGGTCCGCGACCATTCGGCCGCTCTCGGTGCGGACGACGTCGTCGACGTCCTCCCGCCGTTTGCCGGGGGCTGAGCCGGCCACGGCCGGAGGGTGGCTCCCGGGGTCCAAGGAGCCTACGCTGTGCCTATCCGCGCAACAGCAAAGGAACAGCCATGTACACCCTCCTGATCGAACACGCCGTGAACGACTTCGACGCATGGAAGCGGTCGTTCGACTCGGATCCGGCAGATCGCGCCGGCTCCGGCGTTGTTTCGTACAGGGTCTCCAAGCCCGTGGACGATTCCCAGCGGGTCCTGATTGAGCTTGATTTCGCCGAGCGGGAGCGCGCTGAATCAATGCTGGACACCTTGCGGACACGGGTGTGGAGTGGACCTGGAAGGCCGGCCTCGCTCGACGGCATGCCGGATGCGCGGATCGTTGAGTTGTTGGAGGCCAAGGTCCTCTGAACGCTGTGCCTGCCGGACGTGTGCCTTAGACGCGCCTGCACACAGAGACCATGAACGGGCTGAACGTCGGGGCATCCCCGAGCCTCAGTTCCGCCGTGTGGGTCAGCACGCCACCGTCCACCTTGAAGGTGTGGCGCGCGGTCCCGCGAGGACTACGCCGCTCAAGCCTGAGCGTGCCGTCCTCCCAATGCCCGCGGGCCGGAGCTTCCGGTGGCCGGCCCATGCTGTCCACGTAGTACCAGAGGGTCTCTCCGTGGTCCGGGTCAACGGTGAAGACACCGTGGCCCTCGAAATGGGTGCCGTCAGGCTCGATGTGCCGGTAGCTCTGCACCAAGGCGTAGCCTCCCGCCGCGCGCGAGAAGGTCACCTCGGCGTCGGCGGTCCGGGCGGGTCCCCAGGGCGAGGCCGCAAGCTCGGTGCTCCCCCGCCAATGACCCAGGAATGCCTCCAGCGCAGTGTGTGCATGACTCTTCGATGGCTCGTTCATGGCGACTCCTGCGCGGGACGATGGATACGTCACCATCATGTTCCCGATCGAGCAGGCGCGTCCAGCCTTCCCCACCCGGACGCGGGTTTAGAGGCCGAACGTCTCGGTTTCCTCGAAGGGCCCGACGACGGTTACGGTGCGGGGGGCTTCGGCGAGCACCCGGGCGAGTTCCTGGACCTGCTCGGCGGTGACGGCCTTGATGCGGTCCAGCGTTTCGTCGATGTCCTGGAATTCGCCGGAGACGAGCTCGGCGCGGCCGAGGCGGGACATCCGCGAACCGGTGTCTTCAAGGGCCAGGACGATTCCGCCGCACAATTGGCCGACGGCCTTGCGCAGTTCCTCGTCCGTGATTCCGTCGGCAGCGAGCTTGTCCAGCTCGGCGCCCAGGAGTTCCAGGACCTGTTTGACCTTCGACGGCGTGCAGCCGGCGTACATGCCGAAGTAGCCTGCGTCGGCATAGGCGGAGGCGAAGGAATAGGTGGAGTAGACGAGGCCCCGCTTTTCGCGGATCTCCTGGAAGAGGCGCGAAGACATGCCACCGCCAAGGACAGCGTTCAGGACGCTCATCACGAAGCGCCGATCGTCGGTGGCCACGATCGAGGGGCAACCCATGATGATGTTGGCCTGCTCCACGGGACGCTTGATCACATGCAGTCCTGCGGTACCCGTGATGTCCGCCCGCTCGGTGGAGCGGCGCTCAACGGGGGCAGCGGTCTCCTTCAGCTCCCACCCGGCCGTCCGCAAGGCATCGAGCACGAGGCGGCACACGATGTCGTGGTCCAGGCCGCCAGCGGCGGTGATGACAATTTCGTCCGGCCGGTAGTAGCGCTGGTAGTGTGCCCACACCGAATCGCGGGACACAGCCTTGATGGCGGCAGGGGTGCCCCCGATCGGTCGGCCCAGCGGATGCACACCGAGCACTGCGGCCACGAAGTTTTCATGTGCGACGTCGGTGGGGTCATCGCTGTCCATGGCGATTTCCTCAAGGATCACGTCGCGTTCCTGCTCAAGTTCCGCAGGATCCAGCACGGCGCCGGTGATCATGTCCGCGATGACGTCGATAGCCATCGGAAGATCTGTGTCCAGCACCCGCGCAAAGTAGCACGTGCTTTCCTTCGCGGTGGCCGCGTTCGATTCACCGCCGACCTCGTCGAAAGCGGACGCGATCTCCAGGGCTGTGCGCTTCTTGGTGCCTTTGAACAAGAGGTGCTCAAGGAAGTGGGTGGAGCCGTGCTGGCCGTCCGCCTCGTCCCGGGAACCGACACCCACCCAGAATCCGATGGTTGCGGATCGCTGCCCGGGCATGGCCTCTGTGAGCACCCGGACGCCTCCCGGAAGCACTGAACGCCGGACAACGGAGCCGCCTTCGGCGCCATGGATCAATTCGCCGCCGGGCACGGTCTGCGCCAATGGGAGGGGTACGACAGTCATCAAGACCTTTCAGTTCTGCGGGAAATCATGGGTGCCAAATCTGGCTGCAATCGTACCAGCGGGCGCATCGCCCCCGGGACGGGAATCCGTCGTTAAAACCGGGCAGGACCGGTGGACATGTCCACCGGTCCTGCCGCGTGTTTGCCGGTTCAGGCTACTCGGCGGAAACTTCAGCCTCTTCGGCGGGAGCTTCCTCGGAGACGGCGCCTTCTTCCTCGGCCACAACCGGGGAGAGGGAGAGCTTGCCGCGGTCGTCGATCTTGGTGATCTCGACCTGGATCTTCTGGCCCACGGAGACGACGTCGTCGACGTTGTCCACGCGCTTGCCGCTGGCCAGCTTGCGCAGCTCGGAGATGTGCAGCAGGCCGTCCTTGCCCGGGGTCAGGGAAACGAACGCACCGAAGGTGGTGGTCTTGACGACCGTGCCCAGGTAACGCTCACCGATTTCCGGGATCTGCGGGTTGGCAATGGCGTTGATCGCGGCACGGGCTGCTTCAGCAGACGGACCGTTGGTGGCGCCGATGTAGACGGTGCCGTCGTCCTCGATGGAGATGTCGGCGCCGGTGTCTTCCTGGATCTGGTTGATCATCTTGCCCTTGGGGCCGATGACCTCACCGATCTTGTCAACGGGGATGTTGACGGCGATCACGCGCGGTGCGAACTCGGAGAGCTCGTCCGGGGTGTCGATGGCGGCGTTGATGACGTCCAGGATGTGCAGGCGGGCTTCGCGGGCCTGCTTCAGGGCTGCGGCCAGGACCGATGCGGGGATGCCGTCGAGCTTCGTGTCCAGCTGGATGGCCGTGACGAACTCGGAAGTACCGGCAACCTTGAAGTCCATGTCGCCGAAAGCGTCTTCGGCGCCGAGGATGTCGGTCAGGGCAGCGTAGCGGGTCTGACCGTCAACCTGGTCGGAAACCAGGCCCATGGCGATACCGGCAACGGCGGCCTTCAGCGGCACGCCTGCGTTGAGCAGGGACAGCGTGGAGGCACAGACGGAACCCATCGACGTCGAACCGTTGGAGCCGAGGGCCTCGGACACCTGGCGGATGGCGTACGGGAATTCCTCGCGGGACGGGAGAACCGGAACCAGGGCGCGCTCTGCGAGTGCACCGTGGCCGATTTCGCGGCGCTTCGGGGAGCCGACGCGGCCGGTTTCACCGGTGGAGTACGGCGGGAAGTTGTAGTTGTGCATGTAGCGCTTGCGCGTGACAGGAGACAGCGAGTCGATCTGCTGTTCCATCTTGAGCATGTTCAGCGTGGTGACACCCATGATCTGGGTTTCTCCACGCTCGAAGATGGCGGAACCGTGAACGCGGGGCAGGACCTCTACCTCGGCGGTCAGCTGGCGGATGTCCGTCAGGCCGCGGCCGTCGATGCGGATCTGGTCCTTGAGGATGCGCTGGCGGACAACCTGCTTAGTCAAGGAGCGGAAGGCTGCGGACAGTTCCTTCTCGCGGCCCTCGAACTCGTCGGCGAGGGCGCCAAGGACTTCGTCCTTGAGTTCGTCGGAGGCGTTGTCGCGGTCCTGCTTGTCGGCGATCTGGAAGACAGCAGCAAGCTTCTCGGCAGCGGCGGCTTCAACAGCGGCGTAAACGTCGTCCTGGTAGTCCAGGAAGACCGGGAATTCAACCGTGGGCTTGGCAGCGCGGGCGGCCAGGTCAGCCTGGGCCTCGCACAGGGCCTTGATGAACGGCTTGGCAGCCTCGAGGCCCTCGGAAACGACCTCTTCGGTGGGAGCGGTGGCGCCCTGTTCCTTGATGAGGTTCCAGGAGTTGTCCGTGGCTTCGGCTTCAACCATCATGATGGCGACGTCGTCCCCGGCGATGCGGCCGGCAACAACCATGTTGAAGACGGCGTTCTCGAGCTGGGAGTGCTTCGGGAAGGCAACCCATTCGGTGCCCTGTTCGTCGGCGATGAGGGCAACGCGGACGCCGCCGATCGGGCCGGAGAACGGGAGGCCGGAGAGCTGGGTGGACATGGACGAGGCGTTGATGGCCACGACGTCGTAGAGCTCGTCCGGGTTGATCGCCAGGACGGTCACGACGATCTGTACCTCGTTGCGCAGGCCCTTGACGAACGCGGGACGCAGCGGGCGGTCCATGAGGCGGCAAGCCAGGATGGCTTCGGTGGACGGGCGGCCTTCACGGCGGAAGAACGAGCCCGGGATGCGGCCGGCGGCGTACATGCGCTCTTCGACGTCGACGGTCAGCGGGAAGAAGTCGAAGCCTTCACGCGGGGACTTGCCTGCGGTGGTTGCGGACAGCAGTGCGGTGTCTTCGTCGATGTAGACCATCGCGGCGCCGGCTGCCTGCTTGGCGAGGCGGCCGGTTTCGAAGCGGATTACACGCTTGCCGAAGCGGCCGTTGTCGATGATGGCTTCTGAGAACTGGATTTCGGGACCCTCCATTGAGAGTCACCTCCGTTTCTTGTTTAGCGGAAGTCCTCCCGCATCGACCCAGGCCAGCGTCTGTTCCTGGCCTGTACGACACCCGGTCATCGATCGAGACCCACGGGCTGTGCCTTCATCGCAGAAGGCTGCTCCCGGGGATCACTACCGAGGACCGCGAATGCGCGATGCGGTTGAACTCCTGTTAAGTGTTGGATTTAGTTATGGAGAAAAGGCGGCCCGTTCCGCGGAGGATCGGGCCGCCCGAAGTCAAACTAGCGGCGCAGGCCGAGGCGCTCGATGAGCGCACGGTAGCGGGCAATGTCAGTCTTCTTGAGGTAGCCCAGCATGCGCTTGCGACGACCAACCATGGCCAGCAGACCGCGCTGGGTGTGGAAGTCGTGCTTGTGCTCCTTCATGTGCTCAGTCAGATCCTTGATCCGCTGAGTCAGGACTGCAATCTGGACCTCCGGCGAACCAGTGTCGCCCTTGGACGTTGCGTATGCCTCGATGATGGACTGCTTAACAGCGGCTTCAAGTGCCACGTGAACTCCTAGAGTTGTGCCGTGCGTCCCGATTCAGCGCCTCGCTGCCGGGTTGTAATGCGCCGATGACCGCACACAAAACAGGTCCAGCCGCCACGGACTGCAGCCGGATCCATCCCTCAGTTTACCGGCAGCCCGGCAATCTTGTCGAAAGCTGCCGTGTGACCCTCATCAAAGCCTCTTCAACGACGGCCGCCGCTCACTGCCCGATCTCGGTCCGGACGGCGAAAAGCTCAGGGAAGAACGTCAAGTCAAGGGCCTTCTTCAGGAAGGAGACACCGCTCGAGCCTCCGGTTCCGGTCTTCATGCCGATGGTCCGCTGCACCGTGCGGAGGTGCCGGAAGCGCCACAATTGGAAGTTGTCTTCCAAGTCCACCAGTTCCTCGCACGCTTCGTACGCCGCCCAGTTGTCTGCGGCATGTTCGTAGATGTGCTTGAAAAGAGGCAAGAGCTCGGGGGCGAACTCGTGGGCCTGGGTGACGTCCCGGTCCAGGACGGACCGCGGAACGTCGTAGCCATGCCGGTCCAGGTAAGCCAGGAATTCGTCGTAGATGCTCGGGGCATTCAGGAGCTCCTCCAGCATGGTCCGGGACTCCGGATCCGATTCGAACACTGGCAGCATTTTGGCGTTCTTGTTGCCGAGGATGAACTCGACCGCGCGGTATTGGCTCGACTGGAAGCCGGAGGCATTGCCCAGGAAGCCACGGAACTGGGAGTACTCGGTGGGGGTGAGCGTTGCGAGCACCGACCATTGCTCGGTGAGCGTCTTCTGGATGTGCTTGACCCGGGCGATGGCCTTGAGCGCGGAGCCGAGGTCGTCCTGGCGGAGCCAGGCGGCCGCGCTGCGGAGTTCGTGCAGGACCAGCTTTAGCCAGAGCTCGGTGGTTTGGTGCTGGATGATGAACAGGAGTTCGTCATGGTGTTCAGGCTGGCTGACAGGTTGCTGGGCGCTGAGCAGCACGGGCAGCTGCAGGTAGGAGGCGTAGCTCATGCGTGAGCTGAAGTCCTTGACGATGCCTTCGTCGAGTGGCCGGGTGTTCTTCTCAACGCTCACGGTAGGGGGCTACTTGTCCAGCAGGAGATGGTGGGCTTGGACGACGTCCAGCCGCATCTGTTCCACCAGGGCCTCGGGTCCGCGGTAGGCCACCATGCCTCGCAGCCGCGCCGTAAATTCCACCACGACGGTCTGGCCGTAGAGGTTGAAGTCCTCCACCGCCTCCTCGGGGCGGTCGATCACGTGCGCTTCCACCTGGCGGCTCACGCCGTCGAACGTGGGGTTGGAACCCACTGAAATCGCGGC
Source organism: Arthrobacter sp. FW306-1B-G06A (assembly GCF_058781765.1). Classification (NCBI taxonomy): domain Bacteria; kingdom Bacillati; phylum Actinomycetota; class Actinomycetes; order Micrococcales; family Micrococcaceae; genus Arthrobacter; species Arthrobacter sp. FW306-1B-G06A. Next base: position 83,626 of record NZ_JBYSXB010000005.1, read on the forward strand.
TGGCCAGCGGGTTCCGGATTCGTCCACGAGCCAGCCGGCGTAGATTCCGTCCGCCGGTACGTAGCCCGTGGCGCCGTGGTCGAGGTTTGCGGTCGGAAAGCCCAGGGCGCGTCCGCGCGCAGCGCCATGGACCACTTCGCCGCGCATCCTGTGCGGGCGGCCGAGGACGGCGGACGCGGTCTCCACGTCGCCTTCGGCAAGGGCCTCGCGCACCCAGGTGGAGGAACAGCGGCGGTCCGTGCCGCCGTCGTCGTGTACTGGAAAGCCTTCCGCGCCGAACTCGTTGACCACGTGGACGCCGAATCCGAGTTCCTTGCCCAATTCCTGCATGGTGCCGACGTCGCCGGAATTTCCCACGCCGAAACGAAGATCGTGGCCCACAACGACATGTGCTGCGTGAAGCCCGTCCAGCAGGACCTTGACGACGAATTCCTCGGGCGTCATGGCGGCAAGCGTGAGGTTGTATTTCATGACGAGGACGGCGTCCACGCCCGTGCCGGCCAGGGCATCGAGCTTGTCCTGCAGCCCCATGAGGAGCTCCGGAGCGGAGTCGGGCCGATGGACCAGTGCCGGGTGGGGATCGAAGGTCACGACGACGGACCGCGCACCGTGCTGCTTTGCCGTGCGCAACAGTTGCGTCAGCACTTGCTGGTGTCCGCGATGGACGCCGTCAAAGTTGCCGATGGTCACGACGCTGGGACCGAAATCCTCGGGGACCTCGGTGGGATCGTTCCAGATGTGGACCATCAACCTCGCCTTTTACTGCTGGTATTGACTATGCCCGGTGCCTGCTCCGGCGCCGGAATTCTCTAAGGTTACCCGCTATCCCACGGCGCCCTTGCCCGGTGGCGGGGCTCCGATTTCTACTGCGTGAGTGGTGCCGGACGCCGACGGTAGAGCCACAGTAGTCCCAGGACCGGCAGGATCAACGGCACAAAGCCGTATCCACGTCCGAACAAGGACCACACAGTGTCGTGCGGGAAAGCCACCGGATCGAAAAGGCTGATGGCGCCAACCACCACCACGCCGACCATCTCAACAAGGACGGCCGCGAGGGACACCTTGAACCACGTGCGGCCTGGCTTCGCGAGGGAGACCGTGGCCACGATGTACACCACGGCGGCGAAAGCCGAGAGGATGTGGGCCAAGGGAGCATCCGAGAACTTGGTCAGGATCTGGTAGCCGGCACGAGCCGTGGCCGAGATCGCGAACACCGCGTAGACCGCAATCAGCAGCCTCCCGGGCCCGGTGTTGCGGGTGTCCCGGTTCTTCTTCCCGGTGGTTTCAACAGTCACTTCGTGTGCTTCTTCCAATGTCAGTACCAGATCTGGTTCATGCGGGCCGCCATGACCAATGCGGTGACGCCCACGGCGCCCATGACGAAATTGCTCCAACGGGTCCGCTCCAGGATGGACCAGTACACCGCGACGACGGGGAGGATCAGCGCCGTGATGATGTAACCCCAGAATTCCCAGGGCTCCCCCGCGATCTTTTCACCCATCGCCACGCGGATGATCGATCCCACCAGATAGACCAGCAGGACGAGTTCGACGGCGGCAACCGACAGTATGGTGACGTCGTTGGGGGCCTTCTTCATGATGCCGGCCGCGACGCAAATGATGGTGGACAACAGGCCCACTATCAGGACAGCGTAAAAGTATCCGTCCATGGTTACTGTGCCTGCTTTTCGTTGTCGGGGGCGAACACCAGGACGGGCTTGGCGAAGCTCCCCGCATCGGCCAACAGCGCCACCAGCTCCCCTGACGGAGAGAACGCGGCAGCCGGGTTCTCGGCGGTGGCCGCGCCGGCCGTGCCGGCAGCGGGTCCCGCGGCGATCCTGCGGCCAAAGGAGATTTCGGTGGTTTCGGCGTCGCTCAGTTCCCGGTTGGGCATGAGCGCCCGGGCGGCGGCGGACATGTCGAGGACTTCTAGTTCCTCGGCAAGCTGTTCGAGGGTGCGGGCTTGCTCCAGGGAGTACGGTCCCACGTGGGTGCGGCGCAGCGCCGTCAGATGGCCGCCGACGCCGAGAGCCTCGCCCAGGTCGCGTGCCAGCGCGCGGATGTAGGTGCCTGAGGAGCATTCGACGGTCACGTCGATGTCCACCACCCTGCCGTCGTCGACCCTCCGGATGGCGTGGATCTCGAAACGGTGGATGGTCACGGGCCGGGCGGCGAGCTTGACCTCTTGCCCCGAACGCACGCGCGCGTAGGACCGTTCGCCGTTGACCTTGATGGCGCTGACGCTGCTGGGGACCTGCTGGATCTCGCCGCTCAGCTGCGCGACGCCGGAACGGATGGCGTCCTCAGTGACTGCGGCGGCGCTGCGGCTTGCGGTGATGTCGCCCTCGGCATCGTCCGTGATGGTTGATTCACCGAGCCGGATGGTGGCGGAGTACGTCTTGGAGGTGCCCACGATGTAGGTCAGCAATCGCGTGGCCTTGTTGATGCCAAGCACAAGCACCCCCGTGGCCATGGGATCCAGGGTCCCCGCATGGCCCACTTTCCGGGTACCGGCCAGTCGCCGCATCCGTCCAACCACATCGTGGCTGGTCCATCCTTGCGGCTTGTCAACGATTACCAGTCCAGAAAGCACGCCTCCCAGTATATCCGCGCCGGGGCATGCATCCTGCGGCCCGCGGCTTCCCTGGACGCTCCGGGACCGCGGCTAAGATGGCTCCCATGCCTGAGCTTGCCGCACACGTCTGCGAAGTGCCCGTGAACCAGATCCGCGAGATCACCGAGGCGGCCTGGAGCACCCCCGGGGTGATCGTCCTCAGCATCGGCGAGCCGGGCTTCGCGCTGCCCCGGCATATCCTGGACGCGGGGATCGCATGCCTGGACAGGGACGAGACCAACTACACCCCCAATGCCGGAATCCCGGCGCTGCGTGAAGCCTTTGCCGACCGCTTCCGTGCCCACAACAAGGTGGATATCGGGGCGGAGCGCGTGTACGTCGTGGACGGAGCCCAGCAGGGACTGCACTTCGCGATGAGCCTGCTCCTCTCCCCCGGCGACGAGATCCTGATTCCCAATCCGGGCTACCCGACTTTTGCCATGACAAGCCATTTGTTGCACGCCGTCCCGGTGCAGTATCCGCTCTACCCGGAGCACGAGTTCCAACCCCGCATCGAGGACATCGAGGCCCTGATCACGCCGCGCACCAAGGTATTGGTCCTGAATTCGCCGTCCAATCCCCTGGGCGCAGTGATCTGCGAGGAAACGACGCGCGAGCTCGTGGAATTGGCCGTCAAACACGATCTGTGGATCATTTCGGATGAATGCTACGAAGCCTTCACCTTCGACGTTCCGCACACGAGTCCCGCCCGCTTCGACAGCGCCGTTCCCGGGGAGGCCCGGGTCTTCACGTCCCTGACCTTGTCCAAAACGTACGGGCTGACGGGACTGCGGATCGGCGCACTCATTTGCCCGCCGGGCCTCGAACGGAAGATGAACAACATCATGGAAGCGATCGTTTCCTGCGTGGCTTCGCCGTCCCAGTACGCTGCCGTCGCGGCGCTGACCGGCCCGCAGGACTATGTGGACACGGCACGGGAGCACTACCGTTCCAACCGCGATGCTGCCTCGGCGGTGCTTGCCCGGAAGGGCATTCCCTTCCTGGGCGCCCAGGGAGCTTTCTATCTCTGGGCGGACGTCTCGCATGTGAGCGGCGGGGACGTGCGTGCCTGGGTGCGCACCTTCTTGGCAGACTCTGGAGTGGCCGTGGCACCGGGAACCGCGTTCGGTTCCATCGGCGAAGGATGGATCAGGATCGCTTTGTGCGGTGACCAGCAGCAACTGCTCGACGGCGTCGGGCGTCTCCCGGCGCGGACGTGAGCCTCAGTATTTGGTCCGGTTCTTGTGCCCGCGCCAGGCATCGAAGGGAGCCTCGGATGCAGGAACGTCAGTGTGTTGGACGGGCAGCAGGTCGGGCCTGTTGCCGTCGAAATATTCGTAGAACACGGCATCGTCGAAGCCTGCGGCCGCTGCCCCGTGCCGATCGGCGGCAAAGTAGACGCGGCTGACCCGGCCCCATAGGGCCGCCGAGAGGCACAAAGGGCACGGTTCGCAGCTTGAGTAGAGCACCGAGCCGCTGAGGTTGAAGCTCCCCAGTTCCGACGCGGCCCGCCGGATGGCCACTACTTCTGCGTGCGCCGTGGGGTCGTTGTCGCGGGTGACCCGGTTGACGCCGTCGTGGAGCCGTCCGTCCGGAGTGACCACGACGGCGCCGAAAGGGCCGCCGCCGTCGGCCACGTTTTGAACCGCGAGCCGCACGGCGTGTTCAAGGTAGTCTTCGGGACTCTGAGCTGCATCGTGGGCCGCCATGCTCCGATCTTAGCGACGGGCCAGCATTTTGGCCCGGCTTTTCACGGTTAAACAAGGAGGACCGGACCCGGCAGCCCTCAGAGCTGCGGATCCGGTCCCACCCAGGGAAGCGCCGGACTATTTGCCGCCGTCTTCGTCGATGTCTTCATCGGCACGGAGGTCGATGTCTTCTTCGTCAAAATCGTCTTCGTCGATGTCCGCATCCTGCGGGGCATCGCTCTTGTACGGGTCTGCGTCGCCGGCGTGCTTGGCGCCGGCGGCCAGGGCGGCCACCTCGGCGTCGCGCTGCTTGGCGGTGCGCAAGAGCTCCTCAAGGTTCGAGGCGTTGACCGGGATGAGGTCGGCAACGAATTCCAAGGTCGGAGTCAGGCGCACGGTGATGTTGCGGCCCACTTCCTGGCGCAAAACACCCTTGGCCTTCTCCAACGCCCGAACAGCATCAGAATGGGCGGCTTCGTCGCCGAAGACGGTGTAATACACGGTGGCGTGCTGAAGATCGTTGGTGACGCGGGCATCCGTAATAGTGATGCCCTCAACCCGAGGATCCTTGATCCGCCGGCCCAGTGCCTCAGCAACAACAACCTTAATCCGCTGCGCCAACTTGGCAGCGCGTGCCGGATCAGCCATTTCTACTCCTAAAATTTGCGTACGACGGCGCGGTGGCGTCTCGCAATGTTGAGTCTGCATAAGCTGCCACGCACCTGAGGTGAGTCTATGACGATGCCGGAGAGTTGTGGGGGCGCCCGGGAGTGGCATCGGGCCTACCGGAGCTGGGCGGCTCAGGATCGTAGATCCCGGGCCGCCCAGCGTAGGGGCGGGGCGCCCCCACAATTCGGAGGCACCCCGCGCAAAAGCGAATACCTTAGACCCGCGGCTTTTCGCGCATCTCGAAGGTCTCGATGATGTCACCTTCGTTGATGTCGTTGTACGAGCCAAGACCGATACCACACTCGAAGTCCGTGCGGACCTCGGTGGCGTCGTCCTTGAAGCGCTTGAGCGTCTCAACGGTGAGGTTGTCGCCGATGACCTTGCCATCGCGGCTGACGCGGGCCTTCGTGTTACGGCGGATGATGCCCGAGCGCACGATCGAACCGGCGATGTTTCCGAACTTGGAAGAACGGAAGACTTCGCGGACCTCGGCGGTACCGAGCTGGACTTCCTCGTACTCCGGCTTGAGCATGCCCTTGAGGGCCAGCTCGATGTCATCGATTGCCGAGTAGATGACGGAGTAGAAGCGCATGTCCACGCCTTCACGATCGGCCAGTTCAGCCACGCGCTCGGCGGGCTTGACGTTGAAGCCGATGATGATGGCGTTGTCCACCGTGGCGAGGTTGACGTCGTTCTGCGTGATGGCACCCACACCGCGGTGGATGACGCGCAGTTGAACGTCTTCGTCGCCCACATCGATCTTGAGCAGGGCGTCTTCGAGGGCTTCGACCGCACCGGAAACGTCACCCTTGAGGATGAGGTTGAGGGTGTCGATCTTGCCTTCGGCCACAGCCTTGTCGAAGTCCTCGAGGCTGATGCGCTTGCGGCGCTTGGCCAGTGCCGCGTTGCGGTCGGCTGCCTCGCGCTTTTCAGCGATCTGGCGGGCCGTACGCTCGTCGGAGGTCACCAGGAAGGTGTCGCCTGCACGCGGTACGTTGGACAGGCCCAGGACCTGGACCGGACGGGACGGGAGCGCGACGTCGAGGGCGTTGCCGTCTTCGTCGAACATGGCACGCACGCGGCCGTGGGCCGTACCGGCCACGATCGTGTCACCGACGGCCAGGGTACCGGACTGGACCAGGACGGTGGCCACGGAGCCGCGGCCCTTGTCCAGGTTCGCTTCGATGGCAATGCCTCGAGCGTCCTTGTCCGGGTTGGCGCGCAGGTCCAAAGCGGCGTCTGCGGTCAGCAGCACGGCGTCGATCAGTTCGTCAATGTTAATGTTCTGGCGGGCAGAAACCTCAACGAACATGGTGTCGCCACCGTATTCTTCGGGAACCAGGCCGTACTCGGTGAGCTGGCCCTTGACCTTGTCCGGGTTCGCACCTTCCTTGTCGATCTTGTTGACCGCGACGACGATCGGCACGTTGGCCGCTTGTGCGTGGTTGAGTGCTTCCACCGTCTGCGGCATGACGCCGTCGTCGGCTGCGACAACCAAGATGGCGATGTCGGTGACCTTGGCACCACGTGCACGCATGGCGGTGAACGCCTCGTGACCCGGGGTGTCAATGAAGGTGATGTCGCGCGGAGTGCCTTCGTGGACGTGGCTGATCTGGTAGGCACCGATGTGCTGCGTGATGCCGCCGTGTTCGCCGGCAACCACGTTGGTCTTCCGGATAGCGTCGAGCAATCGGGTCTTACCGTGGTCAACGTGACCCATGACGGTGACAACCGGCGGACGCGGTTCGAGGACGTCGTCGCCTTCGGCTTCCAGTTCGGCATCGAGATCGATGTCGAACGAGTCGAGGAGCTCGCGCTCTTCGTCTTCCGGAGAGACAACCTGTACCTTGTAGCCAAGTTCGGCGCCGAGCAGGCCGAAGGTGTCCTCGTCCAGCGACTGCGTAGCCGTTGCCATTTCACCGAGGTGGAACAGCACGGTCACCAGTGCAGCGGGGTTCGCCTCGATCTTGTCGGCGAAGTCCGTGATGGACGAGCCACGACGGAGCCGGACTACGGTGTTGCCGTCGCCGCGGGGTACGGATACGCCACCCAGCGACGGAGCACTCATCTGCTCCAGTTCCTGACGCTTTGCACGCTTCGACTTGCGCTGCTTGCCGCGTCCTGCGCCACCCTTGCCGAAGGCACCTTGGGTACCGCCGCGTCCGCGGCCGCCCTTGCCGAAGCCACCGCCGGCGGGAGCTCCGCCACCGGTGCCTGCACCAGGAGCGCCACCCGGACGGCCGGGGCCGCCACCACCGGGACGGCCAGCGCCGCCCGGACGGCCTGCGCCACCGGGAGCGGGACGCTCGGTGCGGTTGGGCATCATGCCCGGGCTGGGACGGTTTCCTGCGGGGCCACCTGCCGGACGCGGAGCGCCCGGACGGGGAGCACCGGGGCGCGGAGCACCCGGACGCGGACCACCGGAACCGGCTGCGGGGCGGGGACCGCCTGCGCCGGCCGCGGGACGCGGACCGCCGGGACGCTCGCCGTCAGTGCGGCCACCGGAACGTGGCATGCCCTGCGAAGTTGCGAAGGGGTTGTTGCCCGGACGGGGAGGACGCTCGCCGTCGCCACGGCCGCGGGGCATGCCCTGCGAGGTCGCAAACGGGTTGTTGCCCGGACGGGGGCCGCCTGGCCGCGGTGCCTGGCTGCCCGGACGTGCCGGGGCAGGGGCTTCGGCCTTGGGTGCCGGACGGGCGCCCGGTTTGGCGGAAACGGGGCTTGCTGCGGCTGCGGGAGCCGCAGGCGCCGCCGGGGCGGGGGTTTCAGCCTTGGGGGCTGGAACCGGAGCCTTGGGCGCAGCGGGGCCCGGAGCCGGGCGGGATGCTGCCGGTGCAGCAGGGGCAGCGGGTGCCGCGGGGGCTGCAACGCGAGGTGCTGCCGGGGCAGCGGCCTTCGCAGCGCCGGCGCCCGGATAGGCGTCGCGAAGCTTCTTCACGACCGGTGCCTCAATTGTCGAAGAGGCGGAGCGAACGAATTCGCCCAATTCCTGCAGTTTTGTCACTGCATCTTTGGAAGTAATACCGAGCTCTTTGGCGAGCTCATGTACGCGGACCTTGGCCACATTTCTCCTGTCTCGGTCCGCACCGAGCCAGGCACGAACCGTCTAATTCTTACTGCGGGCCCCTGCCGCTAACGCGGCGGATAGGCCCTGTGCAGAGCGCAACAAAGTTGTCATCGTTGCGCACTCATCGCTGGGAACTCATCGGGTTTCCATCAGTTTTCTGACCCGCTTTCAGGTTTGGACGGTTTTCCTGCTTTCACGTGGGTGTCCGCAAGGGGTATGACTGCCGCCAGGTAGCGTTCGACGGCGGTGACTTCACTTGCGCCCGCGAGGGCCCTAGCGAAAGCACGCCGTTTGCTTGCCAGCGTCAGGCATGTGGTGCTGGGGTGCAGCCACGCACCCCGGCCAGCCATCCGGCGTCGTTCATCCACCAGGACGACGGGTGACCCGCCGCCTTCGGCGACAAGCCGGATCAACTCGCTCCGCTTGCCTTGTTTCCGGCATCCGATGCAGGTGCGCACAGGCTGGTGCCTGGTGTGAAGCAGTTCAGTCACTGGGTGTATCAACCTGCCTCAGTGTCTTTGCCTGTCTTCTGCGGTTCTGCTTGGCTCGGCGCCCACCCTCGACTTGCCGGGATTATTGCCCCACAAGCCGCGAGCACGCCAAAGCGCACGGATACCGGGCATAGGCCCGGTTCCATCCATTCTAAGCCCCCGAGTGCCCGGCCACCGAATCCACAAGCTGCGGGGATCCGGGGCCGGGCACCGTTTGGTCTATTTAGTTGCCCTTGGCCGGAGTGGCGTCAGAGACGATGTCGATCCGCCAGCCGGTCAGCTTGGCTGCGAGGCGGGCGTTCTGGCCTTCCTTGCCGATGGCGAGGGAGAGCTGGTAGTCGGGAACAACCACGCGGGCCGAACGCGTGGCTTCGTCCGTGATAGTGACGGAATTCACGCGCGACGGCGAAAGGGAGTTGGCGATGAAGGTCGCCGGATCGTCGCTGAAGTCGACGATGTCGATCTTTTCGTCATTGAGTTCGGTCATGACCGCGCGGACGCGGGAACCCATTTCACCAATGCAGGCACCCTTGGCGTTGATGCCCGGGGTGTTGGCTTTGACGGCCATCTTGGTCCGGTGTCCGGCCTCGCGTGCCAATGCCACGATCTCGACGGATCGGTCCGCGATCTCCGGGACCTCCAGTTCGAAAAGCTTCCGTACAAGGCCCGGGTGTGAACGCGACAGCGTGATGGAGGGTCCCTTGGCGCCGCGGTGGACGTCCACCACAAACGCACGCAGGCGGTTGCCGTGGGTGTACTTCTCCCCCGGCACCTGCTCGGGCGGCGGCAACAGTGCTTCCACGGAACCGAGGTTCACCTGGATCATGTGCGGGTTGTTGCCCTGCTGGATCAGGCCGGCGACGAGTTCGCCTTCACGGCCCTTGAACTCGCCGAGGACGTTGTCGTCCTCGACGTCGCGCAGGCGCTGCAGGATGATTTGCCGCGCGGTGCTCGCCGCAATGCGGCCGAATCCGGCAGGAGTGTCCTCGAACTCGCCGATGGCTTCACCGTCGTCGTCGATTTCCGTGGCCCAAATGGTCACGTGCCCGCTCTTGCGGTCCAGCTCCGCACGGGCCTTTTCGAAGGCGCCCGGCGTCTTGTGGTATGCCACCAGGAGCGCCTGCTCAATGGTGGGAATCAGGAGGTCCAGCGGGATTTCACGCTCACGCTCCAGGAGTCTCAGCGCACTCATGTCAATATCCATTAGGCCTCCTCGGAAGGTCCGTTGTACTCGTCTTCCAGCACGGCCTCGTTGAGGTGGCTGAACTCTATCTCGACTTTTCCTTGGCGGATCCTGTCGAAAGGAATCTTCACGGGTTCGCCCTGCTTGGGCTTCATGCCCTTCTTGACCTCTTGCTCGGGAACCAGCGTGACGCCGTCGTCGTCGACGGACTGGATGCGGCCCGTCAGGTTCTCACCCTGGATCACGTTGACCTTGACCATGCGTCCGCGGGCCCGGTGCCAGTGGCGGGGCTCCGTGAGGGGGCGCCCGACGCCGGGCGAGGAGACCTCGAGGTCGTAGGGGCGGCCGTCGGTGCGGGGATCGTTGTCCAGGATGTCCGAGAGCGCCCTGGAGATTTCCGCGATGACGTCCAGGCTGACGCCGCCGGTTTCCTCCTGCGGCAGGTCGATGACCACGTGGACTACCCGGTGCGAACCGGCAACGTGGATGGCAACATCCTCAAGATAGAGCCGGCTCGCCAGGACGGCAGGCTCCAGAAGGGCCTTCAGCCTGCTCTCCTCGGGGTTGCGGACCTCGTGTTGTGCTGGACTCGTCGGATCCGTTCCAGCCTGGTCTGTTGAAGTCGTGGCTTCCGAATGACTCACTGGCCAGCCGCCTCCCGATAGATGATGTTGTGACTACTAGCTTAACGACATTTGCGGCGGCGTGGTGCACGGGGTCCCTCCGCGGGGACGCAAGTTGCCTGTGGGCGTGACACCATAGTCTGTTGTGAACCACGAGACTGTTGAGAAACCACGGAGCCATGGCTGGATGAGGACCCTCCTGCTGGCTTTCCTCGCAGTCCTTGTCCTCGGAGTCGGCGCCGTGCTTGTCCCGCGGGACGTTGGAAAGCCCCAGGCGGTGCCGTTTTCCGAAACTGCCCGTTCCGAAGCGCTCTCTTCGGCCGAGACGCTCCTGGGCAGCGCATCGCTCCTGGAGAGCACCGACACTGTGATGTTGCTGACAAGCCAGGCGCAGGCGCTGCTGCAACCTTCCGGCTCGTCGGCGTCGAGCACTCCCACGGCTTCCGCCAGCCTCCGTGCCACGCAGGACCGCCCAACGCGGGCTGGCTTCGTCTCCGCGCTCTCCGCGAGCGCTTCCCGTCGCTTGGCGGACGCCGCGAATGCCGACGGCGGCATGGCCCGGCTGCTTGCCGCCGTCGGGACCGCCCAGCTGCTTGAGTCATCGCGGCTTGCCACGAACTGGGGCTTGCCGCTACCAGCGACCCCGCCCGGGGCGAGTGCCGCCCCGGCACCGCCGCCGAGCTGCCCTGCCTCAACGGGCACCTCGACGACGGCACCGACACCCGGAACGGCGCCCACCCAGGCCGATCTGCCCGGAGCCCTTGCCGCCGTCGTCAGCTCGGAACAGGAGGCGATCTATGCATACCAAGTGGCCCTGACCAAGCTGGACGCGAAGGCGTCGGCGACGGCAAGCACGTGGTTGGCGCGCCACCAGGAGCTGCTCCGCGGAGCGGAGGCCCAGGGCCGGCTGCACTGCATCGCCACGCCCCCGCGGGAAGCCGGCTATCGCCTGCCTGCGACTTTCGCCGCCAAACCCGGGCTGGCGCTCGGGAGCATGGAGTCCAGCTCGCTGACTGCCTACGCCGACCTCGTCGCGTTGTCGGAGGGCGAGACGCGCCAATGGGCGATCGACGGGCTCGTGGACGCCGCCAAACGCAGCCAGGCCTGGGGAACCCCGGTTGGTCCCTTCGCTGGCCTTGCGGTCGACGGCAAGGCGCTGCCCCCGCTGCCGAGCAGCACTCCGGGTCCATAGGAAAGCCTTTCTTTGCTGGCGGCAGCAGATTCCAAGTGCTTGGCTTGTACCATGGCTTCCATCGAAACTGCAGCCCTGCACGAGAACGAACCACACGCCAACGACCTCGCCCACCGGCTCAACTGGCTCCGGGCAGGCGTCCTTGGCGCCAATGACGGAATCGTCTCCGTCGCCGCCATCGTGGTGGGTGTCGCCGGCGCCACCACGAACACCGGCGCGATCCTCACTGCCGGAGCCGCCGGACTCGTGGGCGGCGCGGTGTCCATGGCACTCGGCGAGTACGTCTCCGTCAGCAGCCAAAGTGACAGCCAAAAGGCCCTCATCGAGAAGGAACGCCGGGAGCTCGCCGAGGAACCCGAAGAAGAGCTCGCGGAATTGACTGCGATCTATGAGGCCAAGGGACTGCGGCCTGAAACAGCGCGGAAAGTGGCCGCGGAGTTGACGGAGCATGACGCCTTGGCGGCCCACCTTTCCGCCGAATTGAACATCGACGAGGACGACATCGTGAGCCCTTGGCATGCGGCCTTCGCGTCCGCCATTGCCTTCACCCTCGGCGCGGTACTGCCGATGCTCGCGATCCTGCTCCCGCCTCCGGGACTGCGTGTACCGCTGACCTTCATTTCCGTGCTGCTCGCCTTGGCCATCACGGGAGCGATCGGGGCGTGGATCGGCGGCAGCTCGAAGACCCGCGCCGCCGTGCGGGTCGTCATCGGCGGAGCCCTTGCGCTTGCTGCGACGTTCTTCATCGGAAGCCTCCTGGGCTCCTCCGGAGTGGTCTGAACCATCCCCGGACCGGCTTGGGTAGGCTGACAGTGATGTCTACCTTCGTTTCGATCCCTGGCGACCTCCAGGCACGCTACTCCCGCACAGCGGAGGGGCGGGCGTGGCTCTCAGGGTTGCCCGGACTGATCAATGCCAGCTTGGAACGCTGGCGGCTGTCCGTTGACCTGGAACCCGGCGGGCAACCTTGGAATGGCCACGGCGGCATCGTCATTCCGGTCCTCTACAACGGCGCCCGTTCGGTGCTCAAGATAGCGTTCCCGCACGAGGAGGCCCTCGTTGAACGGCACGCGCTGGCCCTGTGGGGCGGCACCGGGGCCGTCAGGATGCTCGACGCCGATGCCGCGTCCTGCGCGATGCTCCTGGAGCGGCTCGACGCCGTCAGTTGGCTACAGGGCGCCCCGATGGACGAAGCCCGCGACGTGTGGGGATCGCTCGTGAAGGAACTCAGCATCGAACCCGACGAGCGGCACGAGTGGAAAGAGTTTGAGCATATAGCGGCACGTGCCGAGCGCTGGAGCGATGAGTTGCCGGCGGACTGGGAGCACCTTGGCCAGCCCTTCCCCCGATGGCTCCTGGAAGCCGCATTGGAGGTGTGCCAGACCCGGGGCGCTGTCGGACGGCGGGCGGGCAGGGACGTCCTGGTCCATTGCGACCTGCATTTCATGAACATCCTCCCCCACCTCAATGGCGCCCGGGCCGCCGGAAGGCGCGCATACGTGGCGATCGATCCGCAACCAAAGATCGGTGAGGCGGAGTTCGCCGTCGCCCCGATCTTGTGGAACCGTATCCGCGACCTCTCCACGACGGCCCCGGAGGTTGCGCTCCTGGAGCGTTGCGCGGATTTCAGCCGCGCGGCCGGCCTGGACGGCGAAGCGGCCCGCGAATGGAGCCTGGTTCGCGAGGTCGAAAACGCCCTGTGGTATGCCCGAAAGCCACGGCATGAGGGCGACCTTGCACGCTCCTTGTGGGTGGCCAGCACCCTCGCAGGACGTCCCTTGGACGGCCTGCCCGCCGCACACGACCTGCCCGAACCTGGACTGGCCGCCTCGAGCTAGCTTCAGGGCGCCGGAGGCCGTACCGTTCAGGCGCCACGCTTAGGCGGTGGCCGCCAGAGCATCCTTGATGGCCTGCACCGCGATATCCAGGTCTGCCGAGTCCGTGGACCAGTTGGTCACCGAGACTCGCAGGATATCCCTGCCCTGCCAGCGTGAACCGGACATCCAGACCCTCCCGTCGGCCATGATGAAGTCCGTCACGGCACGCGTCCTCTCGTCGGAACCGAAGGCCAGCGACAACTGCGTGAACACCACATCGTTGAGGACCTCGACGCCGGGCACCTCGGCAAGCCGCCTGGCCAGTTCCGCGGCACACTCGGCGCGCCCGGCGACAAGCTCCCGCACGCCATCCCCACCCAGGGAACGCAAGGCCGCCCATACCGGCACTCCCCTGGCCCGTCGGGAAAGCTCGGGTACCTTCTCCATGGGGTCGCCGGGGCCGTGGTCATCCTGCATCAAGTATTCGGCGTGCATGCCGATGGCGGATCGCAGGGCAGCAACGTCACGTACCACCACGATCCCGGCGTCGTACGGCACATTGAGGGTCTTGTGGGCATCAGTTCCCCACGAATCGGCCAATCCGACGCCCTCCACCAGATGCCGCAGTCCCGGCACAGCGGCTGCCCACAGCCCGAAAGCCCCGTCAACATGGACCCACGCGCCATGATCCTTGGCAGCGGAAATCGCCTCAAGGAAAGGATCGAAGGCTCCGGAATGCAGGTTCCCGGCCTGGAGGCACACGATTGCCGGACCGGAACCGGACTCCAACGCAGTCCGAAGCGCGGCTGGGTCAATCCTTCCTTGATGGTCCGCCGCAACAACCTCCGGGGCCCCGAAGCCCAGGAAGCGCAAGGCCATGTCCAGGCTCTCGTGGCGCTCGGCCCCGACGAGGACACGAAGTTTCGGCGCGCCCTGGAGTCCCCCGGCGTTGACATCCCAGCCGACGGCGGCCAGCTGGCGCCATCGGGCCGCCGCGAGCGCCGTGAAGTTGGCCATGCTTGCGCCGGTCGCGAATCCGACGTCGGAGCCAACAGGTAGGCCGAGCAGCTCAAGGAGCCATTGCCCTGCCGCCTCTTCGATCCCGGCAGTGGCGGGTGTGGCAAAACGCAGTCCGGAGTTCTGGTCCCATGCGGAAACCATCCAGTCCGCAGCCAGGCCTGCCGGCACCGTGCCGCCGATGACCCAACCGAAGAAACGCCCCGATTGCATGGCCATGAGCCCGGGCTCTGCATGTTCGGCAAGGAAATCAATGACCGAGGCTGCGTCCAGTCCGCTGGCCGGCAACGGTCCACCGAAGACTGCCGCGACGTCGTCAGCCGTGGTGCTTGGCCGTACCGGCCGCCCGGGCAAGGCCCTCAACCACTCACGCGTATGCTCCCATGCACGTTCCAGTGCCTGCTCATAGTCGCCGGAATCGACCCACATGAGTGCATGCTACGCCCGGGGCTTCCCTGCGGCCATCGCTTGCGACGTCCGGGGCGCTACGTGGCGAAGTAGTCGTTCCAGACGTCCACGCCGAGTTTGACGATCAACGCGCCGACCACGATCAGGAACACAATCCGCACAAACCCGCTGCCCTGTTTCACGGCTGTCCGGGCGCCCAGGTAGCCGCCGGCCATGTTGGACAAGCCCAGCACGGCGCCGACGCCCCACAGCAGTGATCCGTGCGGCAGGAAGAACAACAGGGCACCGGCGTTCGTGGCCATGTTGACGATCTTCGCCTTGGCGCTGGCCTCAAGGAAGGCATAGCCCATCGCGGAGACGAGGGCGATCACCAGGAAGGAGCCTGTACCAGGACCTATCAGGCCGTCGTAGAACCCGATCACGCCGCCTATGGCGCAGGCCACCACGTAGTGCGTGTGGCCGTCATGACGCAGCGCGGTCAGCTCGCCTGCATTGGGCCGCAGCGCAGTGAAGAGCGCGACGGCGATGAGGGCCACCACGATGATGGGTTTGAAGACGCTCGCGGGAAGGTTGGCCGCCAGGACGGCTCCGCCGAAACTGCCCGCGAGGGCAATCACCGCCATGGGTATGGCCGTCTTGAGGTCAGGGCCAACCCGGCGGTAGTAGGTGACAGCGCTAGTTGTCGTCCCGAAAATAGAGCCCATCTTGTTGGTGGCCAGCGCCTGGACCGGGGTGATCCCCGGAACCAGGAGCAAGGCGGGGAGCTGGATCAGTCCCCCGCCGCCCACCACGGCATCGATCCAACCGGCCGCGAATCCAGCCACCACGATCATGACGAGCGTGGTGAGCTGGACCGACTCGAAGCCGGAGATCACTTCTGGCGTACGGCGTTGACCACGTAGTCGGCAGCCTTCTCGACTGCCACGTTCTCTGCCTGGCCCGTGCGACGGTCCTTGATCTCCACAACGCCGTCCACCAAGCCACGGCCCACCGCCACGATGGTGGGGACGCCCACGAGCTCGGCGTCGCCGAACTTCACGCCGGGGGAAACCTTGGGGCGGTCGTCGTAGATCACGTCGAGGCCGGCGGCCTCGAGTTCGGCGGAGAGCTTCTCGGCCGCCGCGAAAATTTCCTCGCCACGTCCGACGGCGACCACGTGGACGTCCGCGGGGGCCACGGAGCGCGGCCAGATCAAGCCACGGTCGTCGTTGTTGGCCTCGGCCAGGGCGGCCACGGCACGTGTCACGCCGACACCGTAGGAGCCCATGGTGACCACAACCTGCTTGCCGTTCTGGTCGAGGACCTTCAGGTCGAGGGCCTCGGCATATTTGCGGCCGAGCTGGAAGATGTGTCCCATTTCGATGCCGCGGGCAGTCTCCAAGGGGCCGGAGCCGTCCGGGGCTTCGTCTCCCGCGCGGACCTCGGTGCATTCGATGACGCCATCCCAGGCGAAGTCGCGCCCGGCTACGAGACCGAACACGTGCTTTCCGTCTTCGTTCGCCCCGGTAACCCAGCTGGTACCCGAGACAACCCGGGGGTCAACAAGGAAGAGCAACTTGGACGTTCCTTCGAGCCCCAGAACGGCCTCGCCGAGGACAAGTCCGGGGCCGATGTAGCCCTTGACGAGTTCCGGAATCTTCTTGAGGTCGTCCTCGTTCGCCGCTTCGAGCCCGATTTCGCCAGCAATGGGCAGGAATGAACCGATGTTGGCTTCGACGCGCTTGAGGTCCACGGCGCGGTCACCGGGAACGCCGATGACCACGATCTGGCGTTCGCCCGTGGGCAGCGTGACGGCGAGGACCACGTTCTTGAGGGTGTCGGCGGCAGTCCAGGCGCCGCCGTCGGAATCGCTGCGCGCGGCGAGCTGGTTGGCAGCCGTCACGAGGGTGTCGATCGTGGGCGTGTCCGGGGTGTCCAGGACGCGTGCGGGAGGCGCGTTGCTGAAGTCGATCTCGGCCGGGGCCACGGTGGTCACGGCTTCGACGTTGGCGGCATAGCCGCCCGCCGAGCGCACGAAGGTGTCCTCGCCGATCTCGGTGGGGTGCAGGAACTCCTCGCTCTTGGATCCACCCATGGCGCCTGCCGTGGCGGCAACGGGGATGACCTCAAGGCCAAGGCGCTCGAAGATTTTCAGGTACGCGGCACGGTGGGCCGCGTAGCTCGCGTCCAGGCCGGCGTCGTCGACGTCGAACGAGTAGGAATCCTTCATGATGAATTCGCGGCCGCGGAGGAGGCCTGCCCGGGGGCGTGCTTCGTCGCGGTACTTGTTCTGGATCTGGTACAGGCTCAGCGGCAGGTCCTTGTACGAGGAGTACAGGTCCTTGACCAGGAGGGTGAACATTTCCTCGTGCGTGGGGGCGAGGAGGTAATCGGCACCCTTGCGGTCCTGGAGGCGGAACAGCCCTTCGCCGTATTCGGTCCAGCGGTTGGTCGCCTCGTACGGTTCGCGGGGCAGCAGTGCCGGGAAGTGGACTTCCTGGGCGCCGATAGCGGCCATTTCCTCGCGGATGATCTGCTCGACCTTGCGCAGGACGCTCAATCCCAAAGGCAGCCACGTGTAGATGCCCGGTGCGGCACGGCGGATATAGCCCGCACGGACCAGGAGTCTGTGGCTTGCGACTTCGGCGTCGACGGGATCTTCACGCAAGGTGCGCAGGAACAGCTGGGAGAGGCGAAGGACCACGGGTCAGAATCCGTTTCTATGGCAAGAGCTGGCAAAAACTACTGTGTACCAATCTACCGGCTTGCGGCCGGGGAACCTGCCGGGGCCGTCCCCCCGGATTCCTTCCCCGGGTTCTTCGGAAAGCAAAGCCGCCCCGAACGAACATGAGCCACGCCATGGTGCGAGGAAGCCCCTGGCCGCTGGGCGGCTGGTCATCCTGCCATGGCGTGGCTCAGCGGCTGGTCGGCCGCGGGCGTTGTCCTGGAGGCTTAGTCGGACTCGTCGAATGCCTTCGAAAGATCAACGCCTACAGCCATTTGGTTTTGTGTTTCCTCTCTGAAACCGTCCGCGCCCCAGCGACACGGCTGGTTCTGAATTTATGTGATGGTGGACACTTTTTTCAAGGGCTTGGACTAATCAATTCTGGCAACGAACAACGCGGGGTCAGTTAGCGCCCATCCGGAGGTCCGACATGGGCCGTAAGTGACCCCGCGTTGCAGATCCGTCCCCGAAGCTCACAGTTGACGCGCTTGTGTATCGGATTTACCTTTTATTCATCACCTGATGAATAAATCGGAGGCCGCGATGTCCCACAGTCCAGCGGGAAGTCCTGCACCAGGCATGTCCCCTGCGTCCCCTGCGGTCACGGTGGAGGGCCTGCACGTCACGCGCGGCCGCAAGAAGATTCTCCGTGGCGTGGACTTCGCCATGGAGCCCGGACGGATCACGGGCCTGCTTGGACCCTCGGGGAGCGGCAAGACAACCCTCATGCGCTGCATCGTCGGCGTCCAGCGGCTGACAGCCGGCAGCGTGGACGTATTGGGCCGTCCAGCAGGTACTCCGTCATTGCGGCACGACGTCGGATACGTCACCCAGGCACCGAGCGTCTACACGGACCTCAGCGTCGAGGCGAACGTGAGGTATTTCGGAGCCATGCACGGCGTCTCGGCGGCCGACACCGCGGAGGCGATTGCCGCCGTCGGGCTCGAATCACTGGCACGGCGGAAGACGGCAGACCTTTCCGGCGGTGAATTCAGCCGGGTCTCGCTGGCCTGCGCGCTCGTCTCGCATCCGAAGCTGCTGGTCCTCGACGAACCGACGGTTGGCTTGGATCCGGTACTGCGTGCCGAGCTGTGGGAACGGTTCGCCGCCTTGGCCAAAGCGGGCACCACCTTGCTGGTGTCCAGCCATGTCATGGAGGAGGCCTCGCACTGTTCCTCGTTGCTCCTGCTCCGCGATGGATTGCTGCTGGCGCAGCTCAGTCCGGCGGAACTGAGCGAGCGGGGACACAGCAACGACCTGGAACAGGCCTTTCTGCACATCATCCAGGAAGCGGGCGCCGCTTCGAGCCACCGGAGTGCCAATGAAAGCCAGGTGGCGTGATGAATCCACGGATGATGTTTGCCACCACCAGGCGGGTCCTGGAACAACTGCGGCACGACCACCGGAGCGTCGCGCTCATCATGGTGGTTCCGGCCCTGCTGCTCACGGGCGTCTACTATCTGTTCGAGAACGAAACCCTGCCTCCCGGATTCCCCCGGACCTTTGACCGCGTGGGACTCATGATGCTGGCCATTTTCCCGTTTGTGGTGATGTTCCTGGTCACGTCGATCACTATGTTGCGCGAAAGGACGTCGGGGACGTTGGAACGGCTCCTGACGACGCCCATCCACAAAGCCGATCTCCTGTTCGGCTACGCGTTGGCGTTCTCTATCATGGCGGCCCTGCAGTCCCTTGTCGCAACCGCTGTGGCCTACTGGATCTTCAATCTGGATATCAAGGGCGGTCCCGGTTACGTCGTGATGATTGCCGTCATCAACGCAGTACTCGGTGTTGCGCTCGGCCTGTTGTGCTCGGCCTTTGCGAGGACCGAATTCCAGGCGGTGCAATTCATGCCGGTGGTGGTGATACCGCAGATCCTCTTGTGCGGACTCTTCGTGGCAAGGGACCACATGAACAGCCTCCTGGAGGGCATTTCCAATGTGCTGCCGCTGACGTTTTCGGTCGATGCGCTCCAGCAGATCGCCGACAACACCGAGGCGACGCAGGCCATGTGGCAGGATGCCGGGGTCATGGCGGCGATCGTTGTGGGGGTCTTGGTCCTGGCTTCGTTCACCCTCCGACGGCGGACCTCATGAGCGGCGGCGTGCCTCCCCTGCGGCGGGGACGCCGCAGCGGCGGGAGCGACTCCCGCGAGCTGATCCTCGCTACAGCGCGCCGGCTCTTCGCCGAACACGGCTTCGACGGCACGAGCCTGCGGCAAGTGGCCCGCGAAGCAGAGATGGACCCGGCCATGGTCCACCACTTCTTCAAGGGCAAGGACGAACTCTTCGCCCAGAGCATCGAACTTCCGGCTGATCCCGACGAGGTCCTGGCCGGCGTCGAATCGTTGGCCCCGGCACAGCGCTCCGAAGCAATCGTCCGTGCCGTGTTGCGTCTGTGGGAAAGCCCGGCACAACACGGGCTTGTCGCGTTTGTCAGGGGAACGATCGGCTCCAAGGCCAAGACCGCCTTGCTGCGGGAGATGGTGGCGAGGACCATCCTGTCCAGGATCACAGCGGGTCTTCCCGGTTCCCCTGAGGAGGCGAAGATGCGCGGCACCCTCGTTGCCACGCAGGTGGTGGGGCTCATGCTGATGCGCTACGTGGTCCGGCTGGAACCCCTGGCTTCGGCCTCCCAGGACGAGGTAGTGCGGCTCGTGGCCCCGAACGTCCAGCACTACCTCACCGGTGCGCTCACCCCTCCCAACTGACTCGCATTAGACGTCGTTATGAGCCCTCAAAACGACATCTATTGCGAGTTAGTTGGGTTGGGTTGATCAGTACAGCACCGTGGCGAAGGTTCCCAGGCGTTTGAACCCGACCCGCTCGTAGGTGGCGCGCGCCCTGGTGTTGTACTCGTTGACGTAAAGGCTGGTGATCGGCGCGAACTGCTGGGCCAGGACAACCACTCCCGCCATGTACCCGGCACTGAGTCCTTGGCCGCGGAACTCGGGGTTCATCCAGACGCCCTGCACTTGGGTGGCCTGCGCGGTGACCGCCCCGAGTTCGGCTTTGAACTTCACTTTCCCGCCGGCATCGATGTGCACCAGGGAATGGCCTTGCCGGATCAGTCCGGCCACCCGGCGGCTGTAGAAGTCCTCGCTCCCGAGGAAGGGAGAATACCCCACTTCCTCTTCGAACATGGCTGCGCACGCGGGCAGGATACGGTCGAAATCCGCGATGTTTCCGAAGCCGAGCTGCGGATTGGCTTCGATGGCGGGTGGCCCCGAGATGGCCAGAAGTGGCTGGTCGGCACGTACCTCGTGGGCGAAATGGCCCAGCTGCTCCAAGCGGGAATGCAGCGCCAGTACGGTCTCCGCCGGCCCGAAGATCGAGGCGTACCGGCGTCCTGCCCGGTGTGCAACCGCCGCAACGCGGGAAGCCAGCCCGGGGTCCAGCTGCACCGGAACCAGATTGGCGCCGGCCCAGCAGGCACCCACCAGGGCATCGCCGTCGAACACTCCAAAGACGCTCGCCCCACCGGACGTGGGTGCGGCGCTCCCCGACGAATCGAGATGCGCCAGAATGAAGACGTTCGCTACGGGGTCTTCCATCGCGAGCACGCGAAGGGCCCGGGTGTCGGCAGCGCCGAGCACCCGGACGGACATCCCATCGGCGGCTGTCTCGCTACGAGACGCTAACCACGGGGCTACCCTTGACAGCATCTTCGCCATCGGCCTCCCCCATCTCTTCGGCGATACGCATGGCCTCTTCGATCAGTGTCTCAACAATCTGGCTCTCGGGGACAGTCTTAATGACTTCGCCCTTCACGAAGATCTGGCCCTTGCCGTTTCCGGAGGCCACACCGAGATCGGCTTCACGGGCCTCACCCGGGCCGTTCACCACGCAACCCATGACGGCGACACGCAACGGAATCTCCATTCCCTCAAGCCCGGCCGTGACCTGCTCAGCCAGCGTGTAGACGTCCACCTGGGCGCGTCCGCATGAAGGGCAGGAGACGATTTCGAGCTTGCGGGGGCGCAGGTTGAGGGACTGCAGGATCTGGTTGCCGACCTTGATTTCCTCGACAGGCGGGGCGGAGAGGGACACGCGGATGGTGTCGCCGATACCCCTGGACAGGAGCGCTCCGAAGGCCGTCGCGGACTTGATGGTGCCCTGGAAGGCGGGCCCGGCCTCTGTCACGCCGAGGTGCAGGGGCCAGTCGCCCTTTTCGGCAAGCATCTCGTAGGCCGCCACCATGATGACGGGATCGTTGTGCTTGACGGAGATCTTGAAATCGTGGAAGCCGTGTTCCTCGAACAACGACGCTTCCCACACAGCGGACTCGACGAGGGCCTCCGGGGTGGCCTTGCCGTACTTCTTCAGGATGCCGGGCTCCAGGGACCCGGCGTTGACGCCGATCCGGATGGACGTACCGTGATCGCGAGCTGCCGCCGCGATTTCCTTCACTTGGTCATCGAACTTGCGGATGTTGCCCGGATTGACGCGCACCGCAGCGCAACCGGCCTCGATCGCGGCGAAGACATACTTCGGCTGGAAGTGGATGTCCGCGATCACGGGAATCTGGGACTTGCGGGCGATGATCGGCAGTGCCTCGGCGTCGTCCGCGGAGGGGCAAGCGACACGCACGATGTCGCAGCCGGACGCCGTCAGCTCGGCGATCTGCTGCAGGGTGGCGTTGATGTCCGTGGTGGGGGTGGTGGTCATCGATTGCACGCTGATGGGTGAATCGGAGCCGACGCCGACCGAACCCACCTTGATCTGGCGGGTCTTGCGGCGGGGCGCGAGAACGGGGGGCGGGGCTGACGGCATTCCCAGGCTGACCGAGGTCACGTGGACTCCTTGGGTTGAAATGGGTGGATCGTAGGGCCGGGAACCCGGCCGGTCATGCTGCTAGGAAGCGTGGGCGGAGAGCATTCCGATGACGGGGTTCCACTCCGACGTCCGGATGCCTGCAATCCCCCGGACGGCGGCGAACGGGTCCTCCTTCAGCGTGGCGTTCAGCTCGGCCTCGTCGGCGGCCTCGAGCAGGAGCAGCGCACCCGCCCCGTCGGTGTAAGGGCCGCTCGCCAGCAGGGTTCCCTGCTCGGCGAGGCTGGCGAGCCAGGCGCGGTGGGCGGGGCGGTTCGCGTCGCGCACCTCGGCGGACTCGGCGTCGTAAACGTACTCAACAGCGAAAACAGTCATATGGATAGCCTATCCCCCCAGCCCAATCCGGATCAGCCGAAGAGGTTGACGGGCTTGACGATGTCCGCGTAGATCAGCAGCGCGCTCATGGCCATGAGGACGCTCGCCACGACGTAGGTGAGCGGCAGGAGCTTGGCGATGTCGAAAGCGCCGGGATCCGGTTTGCCGAACAGCTTGGCGATTCGACGCCGGGCTCCCTCGTAGAGCGCGCCCGCCACGTGTCCGCCGTCGAGCGGCAGGAGCGGAACCAGGTTGAAGACGGCGAGGGCGAAGTTCAGTCCGGCGAGGAGCCCCACGAGGGCGCTGACGCGCGATTGCAGCGGAACCTGATCCATGGCAGCCACTTCACCGGCCACCCGGCCAACGCCGACGACGCTGATCGGGCCATTGGGATCGCGCGGTTCGGAGCCGAAAGCCGCTTGCGCTACTCCGACTACCCTGGCGGGGAGGTTGAGGATGACTCCGGCGATCTGCTTGATGTTCTCGCCAGCCATCGGAAGAACGGTCGACGCCGGTTGGGGCACCATGGCGGTTTGCGCACCGATGCCGAGGAACCCGACCTCCTCGTACAGCGGCTTGCCGTCCGAGCCCTTGGCCTGCTGGCCGTTGTCGGCGATGACGGGGCGTGCGGACAGCACCGGGGTAACCTGCGTGGTGACGCTCTTGCCGCCACGGTCCACGGTGATTTGCACGGACTTGCCGGCGGATGCCCGGATCCAGCCGCTCATCTCGGCCCAGCTCGTCACAGGCTTGCCGTCAAAGCTGGTGACAACGTCGTTCGGCTGGAGCTTGGCCACCGCGGCCGGGGTCAGTTGGCAGTTCGGCGAGTTTGGATCGACGGTTTCGCCGGCCTTGACTTGGCACTTTGACACCTCGGCGATGGTGGTGGTGGCGGTGGACACTCCGAAGCCCATGAGCAGCACCGCTGTCAGCACCAGGCCGATGAGCAGGTTCATGGCCGGCCCACCCAGCATAATGATGACCTTTTTCCAGACCGGCAGCCTGTAGAAGACCCTGTTCTCGTCGCCGGGGCCCACTTCCTCGTGCGCCGCGGACCGGGCTTCGGTGGCGAGTGTCTGGAACATGCCGGTGCTGGACGGCCTGACGCTGCCATCTTCCTTGTTGGGCGGGTACATGCCGATCATGGCGACGTAGCCGCCAAGCGGGATCGCTTTGACGCCGTATTCGGTCTCGCCTCTCCGCGTGGACCACAGGGTAGGACCGAACCCGATCATGTACTTCGTGACGCGCACCTTGAAGAGCTTGGCGGGAAGCAAGTGCCCCACCTCGTGCAGCGCAATGGAGACGGCCACGCCGATCGCGACGAAGACGACTCCGAGAATGAACAGAATGACGGGATTCATGCCTTAAGTACTGCTTCCTAAAGGGTGCTGTTGGCTAAACGATCATGGGTGCGCGTGCGTGCCCACCTCTCAGCATCCAACACCGAGTCCACCGTCAGCTCCAAGGATCCTGAATGTTCGCTGAGGACGGACTCCACCGTGTCCACGATGTCGGTGAAGCGGATCCTCCCGGCGTGGAAGGCTTCCACCGCTTCCTCGTTGGCCGCGTTGAAGACCGCTGGAAACGTGCTCCCCTGCTTCGCGGCGTCCTTGGCCAGTTCCACGGCCGGGAAAGCCACCGAGTCGAGGGGTTCGAACGTCCAACTGGTGGCCTTGGTCCAGTCGCAGGCCTTGGCGGCGCCGGGCACGCGGTCCGGCCACCCGAGGCCGAGGGCGATGGGCAGTCGCATGTCCGGCGGAGAAGCCTGGGCAATGATGGAGCCGTCCACGAACTCCACCATCGAGTGCACCACGGATTGCGGGTGCACCACGACGTCGATCCTGTCCAACGGGACGTCGAACAGCAGGTGCGCTTCGATGACCTCCAGGCCTTTGTTGACGAGGCTGGCCGAGTTGGTGGTGACCATGAGGCCCATGTCCCACGTGGGGTGCGCAAGGGCCTCGGCCGGGGTGACGTTGCGGAGTTGCTCCCGGCTGCGGCCCCGGAAAGGTCCGCCGGACGCCGTCAGGATGAGTTTCCCAACCTCTTTGTCGGTTCCTGCGCGGAGGCATTGGGCGATGGCCGAGTGCTCGGAATCCACGGGCACGATCTGGTCAACGGCGGCAGCGGCCTTCACCAGGGCACCGCCCACGATGAGGGATTCCTTGTTCGCCAAGGCCAGGATGGCGCCCGACTTGAGTGCTGCCAGCGTGGGCGCCAGCCCGATGGACCCCGTGATGCCGTTGAGTACGACGTCCGCTTCGATCGCGGCAATCTTGGTGGACGCATCCGGCCCCGTGATGATCGCCGGATCGTAGTTCCGGAGTCCGGCGGCGGAGGCGGCAGCGCCGATGAGTCTGTGGAGTTCGTGGGCGTCGCCGTAGGCGATGCCGACTGCCTGTGCCTTGGTGTGGACTGCCTGCTGCGCGATGAGTTCCAGGTTCCCGCCACCCGCGCTCAGCGCCACGACCTCAAACAGGTGGGGGGCGGCGTCGACGACGTCAATCGCTTGAGTGCCGATTGAACCAGTGGACCCGAGGAGGATGATCTTGCGCGGCTGCATTGCTTAAGTATCCCGCACCCCAGGCGTAGCGTTGGTTTGTGGACTGGGTCTCGTGGTTCGAGGCGCCGGACTATGAATTCGCCCGGCAGGTGCTCCAGCGCGGCACGGCCGCGCTCTATTTCATCGCGTTCCTGTCCAGCCTCAACCAGTTTCCCGCACTCCTTGGCGAACATGGGCTCCTGCCTGTCCCGAGGTATGTGGACGGCCACAGGGTCTTGCGCAGGCCCAGCCTGTTCCGCTGGAAGTACTCGGACACGTTGCTCCGCGCCGTGTGCGCCGCAGGACTTGCCGTGTCCCTGACGCTCGTGGGCGGGCTGCCGCAGCTTGGCCCGCCGTGGCTTCCCTTGGCCGCGTTCCTGGCCTTGTGGTTGCTCTACATGTCGATCGTCAACGTCGGCCAGACCTTCTACGGCTTCGGTTGGGAGATGCTGCTGCTGGAAATGGGCTTCACCGTCGGCTTCCTCGGTTCGGACCAGGTCCCCCCGCCCAGGACCATCCTCGTCCTGCTCGTGTGGTTGCTCTTCAGGCTGGAATTCGGCGCCGGCATGATCAAGATCCATGGCGGAAGCGAGTGGCGTGATTTAACCGCCCTGTACTACCACCACGAAACCCAGCCCATGCCCGGACCGTTGAGCCGCCAGGCGCATCTCCTGCCCAAAGCGATGCACCGCATGGAGGTGCTCGGCAACCACTTCGCCCAGCTGGTGGTGCCGTTCTTCCTGTTCGCCCCGCAGCCGCTGGCCACCATCGCCGCAGGAATTGTGGTCTTCACGCAGCTTTGGCTGGTGGGGAGCGGAAACTTCGCGTGGCTCAATTGGTCCGCGATCGTGCTTGCCTTCGCTGCGGTGAGCGACCCGGTTGCCCATGCTGTGCTGCCTTTCATCCCGCAACGGACCAACCCGGCAACGGCGGTTCCGCAGACCCCGGTGTGGTGGCTCGCCGTCGTGCTCGCGGTGACGGTGCTCCTCCTGGTGCTCAGCTATTGGCCCATCCGCAACCTGCTCTCGCGGGGGCAGCTCATGAACGCGAGCTTCAACCGATGGCAGTTGGTCAACACGTACGGGGCGTTCGGCACGGTGACGCGGCACCGCGTGGAAATCGTGGTGGAAGGCACCCAGGCAGACGTTCCCGTCGATGAGGCCGATTGGCGCGAATACGGCTTCAAGGGCAAGCCCGGCGACGTCCGCCGGCTCCCCCGGCAATGGGCGCCCTACCACTTGCGCCTCGACTGGCTGATGTGGTTCCTGCCCTTGCGCACTGTGCACGAGGAATGGTTCTACGCGTTCCTGGGCAAGCTGCTCGACGCCGATCCGCCCACCTTGCGCTTGTTGCGCCAGGACCCGTTCGACGGCGACCGGCCGCGTTGGGTGCGGGCCCGCAGCTTCCTGTACCGCTTCGCCACGAGGGCCGAGTTCCGGGAAACGGGTCAGCGCTGGATCCGGATGGAGCTCTACGAGGTCATCGCCCCGTTGTCGCTGCCGAAGCCACGACGGCGCGGTCAATAGACCCGGGGCGACCCTTCAGGAAAGCCGTGCCCTGCGCAGCGTGGATTCGGCGTGTTTCAGGATGGGACCGTCCACCATTTTGCCCTTGTGCTGGAACACACCGGTTCCGGCCGCAGCCGCAGCGTCAAGCAGTTCCCGCGCCACTGCGACGGCTTCGGGCGACGGTGCATACGCTTCGCGGACAACGGCGACCTGGTTCGGGTGGATGCAAGCCTTGGCACCGAATCCGCTGGCCACGGCGTCGGCGGATTCCACGGCCAGCCCGGCAAGATCGGGAATGTCGACGTAGACCGAGTCGATGGCCTCCTTGCCTGCGGCTTTGGCCGCCAGCAGCACGGTGGACCTGGAGTGCGTTGCGACGGCGCGGTAGCCGCCGTCGTCCTTGCGGCTGGAGGTGCCGCCCATCGAGGCGATCAAATCCTCGGCGCCCCACATGAGCCCGACGACGTTGGGAGCCTGGGCGATCTCAGCCGCGTTGACGATTCCCTTGGCCGTCTCGCACAGGGCGATGACGTGGTATCCGTCGAGTGCCTTCAACTGTTCGGCGGTCTCGGCCTTGGCCAGCATGATGGTGCGGTAAGGAGTATGCGCCAGGCAGTGCAGATCCTTCTCGAAGTCCGGGGTGCCCACCGGATTGACGCGCACAATCGTGCGGCTGGGGTCGAGTTCGGCGGTCTCGCCGCCTGAGCCGAGCTGGGCGAGGATCGCGCCCCGGGCCCGCTTCTTGTCTGCGGGCGCGACAGCATCCTCGAGGTCCACGATGACGGCGTCGGAACGCTCAGCGGCCTTTTGGAACCGTTCCGGCCGGTCGGCGGGGCAGAAAAGCAAAGCGGGGCCCATGGTGAAGGTCATGTATTGATTGTCCCCTGTTGCGCCTCCAGATGCGCTGTCCGGCTCCACATGAGGCAGGCCCGCGTCGCCAGCGCCACCACAGTGCCGTCCTGGTTGCGGCCGGTATGTTTCATGGTCACCACGCCTTGCCCGGGACGCGACGACGACTCCCGTTTCCCGATGATGACCGTCTCCGTGTAGAGGGTGTCGCCGTGGTAGAGGGGGTGCGGGAAGGAGACGTCCGTGAGGCCCAGTTGGGCAATGATGGTGCCCTGGGTCAGCTGGGTGACGGACTGTCCCACCATGGTGGACAGCGTGAACATCGAGTTCATGAGCCTCTGCCCGAAGGGCTGTTTGGCGCTCCACGCCGCGTCCAGGTGGAGGGCCTGGGTGTTCATGGTCAACGTGGTGAACAGGACGTTGTCCGTTTCGGTGACGGTCCGCCCGGGCCGGTGGGCGTACACAACGCCTTCCTCGAGTTCGTCGAAGTACATCCCCCGCTGCTCGACCACGCGGGGTTCAGCGTCCGCCGTCATACAGTCAGCTCCTGGTCCTCTTCGAAGAGCTCGACGCCGGTCGCTGCCGCCACGTCCTCGGCCGAGACATTCGGTGCCAGCTCGCGCAGCACGAGCCTCGAGGCCCCGCCTTCGGAGACGACGTCGATCACGGCGAGGTCGGTGATGATCCGGTCCACGCAGCCTTTCCCCGTGACGGGCAACGAGCATTCCTTGACGATCTTGGGCTTGCCGTTGCGGTCCACGTGCTCCATCATCACGATCACCCGCTTGGCGCCGAAGACGAGGTCCATGGCGCCGCCCATGCCCTTGACCATTTTGCCGGGGATCATCCAATTGGCCAGGTCCCCGTTGGCCGCGACCTCCATGGCCCCCAGCACGGCGACATCCACATGGCCCCCGCGGATCATGCCGAACGAGGTAGCCGAGTCAAAGAACGCGGCGCCCGCGTTGACTGTGACCGTTTCCTTGCCGGCGTTGATCAGGTCCGGGTCCACCGCGTCCTCGGCCGGGTAGGGGCCGACGCCCAGTATCCCGTTCTCGGAATGGAGGATCACCTCGACGCCCTCGGGGATGTAGTTGGGGATCAGGGTGGGCATGCCGATCCCCAGGTTGACGTATTGCCCGTTGGTGAGTTCACGGGCTACGCGGGCAGCGAGTTCGTTCCGCGTCCAGCCCTTGCCCTCGTGGTGCTCGGCGCCGGCGCGGCGGTACTCGTGCCTGACGGCCTCGGGACGCGGCGGCACATCCTGGGTGATGTTCGATTCCATGGCTACGCTCCTGCCTGCCGGGTCAACGCGACGGTCCGCTTCTCGATGCGCTTCTCGGTGTCCGGTGCCACGACGACCCGCTGGACGAAGATGCCCGGCGTGTGGATATGTTGCGGATCGAGTTCGCCGGGTTCCACAAGCTCTTCGACCTCGGCGATGGTGATTCGGGCCGCCATGGCACACAGTGGATTGAAGTTCATAGCCGTCGCGTGGAAGACGAGGTTCCCGTGACGGTCCCCCTTCCAGGCGTGGACCAGTCCGAAATCGGGTGTCAGGGATTCCTCCAGGACATAGTCCGCCCCGTTGAAGGTGCGCACTTCCTTAGGTGAGGATGCGATCGCCACGTTGCCGTCGGCGTCGTACTTTTGCGGCAGACCGCCTTCCGAAACCTGCGTCCCGACGCCGGCCGCCGTGAAGAACGCGGGGATTCCGGCCCCGCCGGCGCGCAGTTTCTCGGCGAGGGTACCTTGCGGGGTGAGGACCACCTCGAGTTCACCGGCGAGGTACTGCCGCGCGAACTCCTTGTTCTCACCAACATAGGAACTGATGGTCCGGCGGATCCGTCCGTCCTTCAGCAGGATGCCCAGGCCCCAGTCGTCCACGCCGCAGTTGTTGCTGACTGTTTCAAGGTCCTTGGTGCCTTGATGGTGGAGCGCATCGATCAGCGCCACCGGGATACCGCACAGGCCGAACCCGCCGACGGCGAGAGAGGCACCGTCGTGGATGTCCTTCACCGCTTCCGCGGCGCTGGCAACAACTTTGTCGATCATCGTTTACCTTCCCTGACGGTTAAAGGCCCAGCTCGCGGGCGATGAGCATCAACTGGACCTCGGTAGTGCCTTCCCCGACTTCCAGGATCTTGGAGTCGCGGTAGTGCCGTGCCACCGTGAATT
This sequence comes from Arthrobacter sp. FW306-1B-G06A, assembly GCF_058781765.1. Classification (NCBI taxonomy): domain Bacteria; kingdom Bacillati; phylum Actinomycetota; class Actinomycetes; order Micrococcales; family Micrococcaceae; genus Arthrobacter; species Arthrobacter sp. FW306-1B-G06A. Next base: position 113,325 of record NZ_JBYSXB010000005.1, read on the forward strand.
CGTTGATGAAGCCATAGCCACCGAACACCTGGGTGGCGTCCCGTGCGTTGTCCATGGCTGCCTCGCCTGCGACCATCTTAGCGATGGCCGCTTCGGTCTTGAACGGCTTGCCGGCCAGCATCCTCGCGGCCGCATCGTAGTAGGCCAGGCGGGCTGTGTGGGCCCGTGCCTGCATGCGGGCAATCTTGAACTGGATGGCCTGGTACTTGCCGATGTTCTGTCCGAAGGCCACGCGTTCCTTGGCATATTTCACGGACAAGTCGACGCAGCCCTGGGCCGCGCCGGTGGCAAGCGCGGCGATGGCGATGCGGCCTTCGTCCAGGATGGACAGGAAGTTGGCGTAGCCCCGTCCCCGGACACCGAGCAGGTTCTCTTCGGGAACCCGCACGTTGTTCAGTGTCAGCGGGTGGGTGTCGGAGGCGTTCCAGCCCACCTTGTTGTAGGCCTTTTCGGCGGTGAAACCGGGTGTGTCGGTGGGAACCAGGATGGTGGAGATTTCCTTCTTGATGCTCCCGTCCTTGCGTTCGTGCTGCCCGGTGACGGCGGTGACGGTGACGAGCCGGGTGATGTCGGTCCCGGAGTTGGTGATGAATTCCTTGTTGCCGTTGATGACCCAGCGGCCGTCCTCGAGGTGCGCGTTCGTCTTGGTGCCACCGGCGTCCGAGCCGGCTTCAGGCTCGGTCAGACCGAAGCCTGCGAGCGCTTCGGCCGAGGTCAGCTGGGGCAGCCAGTGTTCCTTCTGCTCCTGGGTGCCGAAGCGGTACACGGGCATGGCGCCGAGCGAGACACCCGCCTCGAGGGTGATGGCCACGGACTGGTCCACCCGGCCCAGCTGTTCCAGCGCGAGCGCCAGGGCGAAGTAGTCCCCGCCCATTCCGCCGAACTCTTCAGGGAAGGGCAGGCCGAAAAGACCCATCTCACCCATCTGCTTGACTACCTCGTACGGGAAGCTGTGTTCCTCGTCGTGCTTGGTGGACACCGGCGCCACTACCTCGTCGGCGAATTCCCGGACGGAGTCGCTCAGGTCCTGGTATTCCTCGGTGAGTTCAAAACTTGCCATGGCTAGACTTCCTCGTCTTTCTGGTTTTCTGCTGAGACTTCTGGGGCGGGCTCCGCCGCCACGTGGATGGTGGCGAGGACTTGGTCAGCCTTGACGAGGTCCCCGGTCTTGCTGCTGAGGTGCACGGTGCCGGACACAGAGGCCACGAGCTGGTGTTCCATCTTCATGGCCTCTACTGCGAGGAGGACGTCGCCCGCTTCCACGTGGTCGCCGTTGTGCACCGAAACGGAGACGACGGTTCCCGGCATGGGAGACCGGACTTCGGGATCCGCGGCGCCTTCTTCGCGCTGGATGCCCGCGAGGATTCGTTGGAGCCGGGCTTCGCGGTCCAGGATCTCCAGCCGGCAGGACCAGCCGTCGCTGCCCAGCCAGAGTTCGCGTGACCCAAGCTCCGAAGATGGTGAGCCGTGCGCGAAAGGGTGCTCGACGCCGTCGAGCACCAGCACCGCATGTCCCGCGGATCCCGGCCGCAGGGAGGCAGAGTGCTCGGCGCCGCTGTCCACGCGCGCCGTGAAGCCCTGCCCGTCCACCGTCAGCCCCACGGTGGCCAGTCCGCCGTCGGGGCGTCCGACTGTGGTCTTCCACGGTGCGGGCGCGCCGACGCGCCAACCGTCGGCGGCGTTCCAGGGTGCTGCCGTTCCGGCAGGAGCCAAGACCTGACGGTTCAGCATCGCGGCGGCAACCAACTCGACGTCGGACACTTGGCGGAATTCCATCCCGTCCAGCTTGCGCTCGATCAAGCCGGTGTCGAGGCGGCCGGCGCGGACGTCGTCGTCGTTGACCAGGAGCCGCAAGTACTCGACGTTCGTGTGCACGCCCAGCAGCGTGTAGTCCCCCAGCGCGTGGTCAAGGGTGTCCAGCGCCGCTTTGCGGTCCGGACCCCAGGCAATGACCTTGGCGAGCATGGGGTCGTAGTCCCCGCTGACGGACAGGCCCGTCAGCATGGCCGAATCGACGCGGACGTGCGGATCGTTGCTTGCCCGTTCCCGGAGCATCATGATCTCGCCGATGGATGGCATGAACCCGCGTTCGGGTACCTCCGCGTAGACTCGCGCCTCTACCGCGTGGCCCTCAAGCACGACGTCGGACTGCGCCACCGTGAGGACCTCACCTGCGGCGATGCGCACTTGCCATTCGACAAGGTCGACGCCTGTCACCATTTCCGTGACAGGGTGCTCCACCTGGAGGCGGGTGTTCATCTCCATGAAGAAGAAGTGCTCCGGATCCTGGTCCGAGACGAGGAACTCCACCGTACCGGCACCGCTGTACCTGACGCTTCGGGCAGCCTGGCAGGCGGCCTCACCGATCCGCGCCCGGACCTCGGCCCCATTCGCGAGGGACTCCAGCAGGGGGGACGGTGCTTCCTCGATGACCTTCTGGTGGCGGCGCTGCAGGGAACATTCGCGCTCGCCGAGGTGGATCACGTTGCCGTGGTTGTCGGCGAGGACCTGGACTTCGATGTGCCGGGGCGACTGGATAAGACGTTCCAGGAACAGGGTGTCGTCGCCGAAGGCGCTCGCCGCCACCCGTCGGGCCGTGAGCAGCGTTGCCGCCATATCCTCGAGCCGCTCCACGATGTGCATGCCCTTGCCACCGCCACCGGCCGAGGGCTTGATGAGCAGGGGGAAGCCGACGCCGGGCGCCGCCTCGATGAGCGCCTCGTCGCTCAATCCCGGTTCGGCGATACCCGGGACGCAGGGGACGCCGTACGACATGACATGGTTCTTGGAGCGGATCTTGTCGCCCATGATCTCGATGGCGTCAATGCCGGGGCCGATGAACGCGATGCCTGCCGCGTCCAGGGCCTTGGCAAACTCAACGTTTTCGGCCAGGAATCCATACCCCGGGTGGACCGCCTGGGCACCGCTTTGCAGGCAGGCCTCGATGATGGCGTCGATCCGCAGGTAGCTGTCCGCCGCCGCGGCTGTGCCGATCCGGACGGCCGTGTCTGATTCGCGCACGTGGCGGGCCCCGGCGTCGGCGTCTGAATAGACCGCAACGGAACGGATGCCCATGGCCTTGAGGGTGCGGATGACGCGGCAGGCGATCTCGCCGCGGTTGGCGACAAGGACGGTGTCGAAGGAGTTGATGGTCATGGGGTCACATCCGGAAGAGGCCGAAGGAGGTTTCCGGCAGGGGTTGGCGGGAGACGGTATCCAAGGCCATGCCCAGGACGCGCCGGGTGTCAGCGGGGTCGATGATGCCGTCGTCCCAGAGCCGGGCGGTGGAGTAGTAGGGACTGCCTTGGTCCTCGTATTGCTGCCTGATGGGGGCCTTGAAGGCTTCCTCGTCCTCGGCGGACCATTCCTCGCCGCGGGCCTCGTACTGGTCACGCTTGACGGTTGCCAGCACGCTCGAGGCCTGGTTCCCGCCCATCACCGAGATCCGGGACGCCGGCCACATCCAGAGGAAGCGCGGCGAGTAGGCGCGGCCGCACATCGAGTAGTTTCCGGCACCGAAGGAACCGCCGATCACCACCGTCAGCTTGGGCACGCGGGCGGTGGCGACGGCGGTGACCATCTTGGCGCCGTTCTTGGCGATGCCGCCCTGCTCGACGTCCTTGCCGACCATGAAGCCGGAGAGGTTCTGCAGGAAAACCAAGGGGATGCCGCGCTGGTCGCACAACTCGATAAAGTGCGCGCCCTTGAGGGAGGACTCGCTGAACAACACACCGTTGTTCGCCACGATGCCCACAGGGTGGCCGTGCAGCTTCGCGAACCCCGTCACCAAGGTGGTGCCGTAGTTCTTCTTGAACTCGTGGAACCTCGAGCCGTCCACGAGCCGGGCGATGACTTCCCGGACATCGTACTGGGCGTTGACGTCCGTTGGAACGGCACCATAGATCTCGCCCGGGTCCACCACGGGCTCGACGGCGGTGTCCACGTCCCAGGCAGGGGCCTCAGGCTTGGGCAGGGTGGAGACGATGTCGCGGACGATCTGCAGGGCGTGCTCGTCGTTTTCGGCGAGGTGGTCCGTCACACCGGAAATCCGCGAGTGCACGTCGCCGCCGCCGAGTTCCTCCGCGGTGACGATTTCACCGATGGCGGCCTTCACGAGGGGCGGTCCGCCCAGGAAAATGGTGCCCTGGTTGCGGACAATGACGGTTTCGTCGCTCATGGCGGGAACGTAAGCGCCACCGGCCGTGCAGGACCCCATGACCGAGGCGATCTGCGGGATCTTCGCCGCTGACATCCTCGCCTGGTTGAAGAAGATCCGGCCAAAGTGCTCCTTGTCCGGGAACACCTCGTCCTGCTTGGGCAGGAACGCTCCCCCGGAGTCCACGAGGTAGACGCACGGCAGCCTGTTCTCCAGCGCGATTTCCTGCGCCCGGAGATGCTTCTTCACCGTCATCGGGTAATACGTTCCGCCCTTGACCGTGGCGTCGTTGGACACCACCATCACCTGGCGGCCATGGACCAAGCCGATCCCCGCGATCACTCCGGCACCCGGGGAGTCGTCGTTGTACATCCCGTTGGCCGCCAGCGGGGCGATCTCAAGGAAAGGGCTTCCCTCGTCCAGCAAGTAGTGGATGCGCTCGCGCGGCAACAGCTTGCCCCGGGAGATGTGCCGCTCGCGCGACTTCTCCGGGCCACCCAGGGCGGCCACCGCTAGGCGCTTCTTCAGCTCGTAAACCAGTGACAGCTGCGCTTCCGCGTTGGCCGCGAACTGATCGCTGCTGGTATCCAGCTGGCTGGCGAGTGTCTCCATCGACTGTGTCCCATCCCGGCCAATGGCCATCTCAGTTAGTACCGCATAACTGGAATTTAGGTTAGTCTCTATTAACTGTGTTGTCCATCACCCCGACACGGGGCCCGCCCGGTACCGGCGCTGAAGTGGACGCGTGCAAAAGGAGGAATTGTGGTCACCTTCCAGCGGAGCTCCCAGCAGGACGGCCCAGCACCGACCCAGCGGAGCCAAGCCAAGGAAACACGGCGCAAGGCCCTCCTGACCGCCGCAGCCGGGTTGTTCGCCGCCGATGGTTTCAACCGCGTGTCCCTTGAGGACCTGGGGGCCGCGGCAGGAGTCAGCGGACCTGCGGTGTACCGGCACTTCCCAGGAAAACAAGCCGTGCTCGCCGAGCTGCTGTTGAGTGTGAGCCGGAATCTTCTCGACGGCGGCCGCACCGTGGTGTCCGAAGCCGCCGACGCTGAAGCTGCGTTGCGCGGACTGGTGGAGTTCCACGTGGACTTCGCCCTCAGCAATCCCGATGTCATCCGGGTCCAGGACCGCGACTTCAGCAACCTCAGCGACGCCGACCAGGCCGAAGTCCGCACACTGCAGCGCAACTATGTGGAACTGTGGGTGGGGGTGCTCGGCGAACTGCATCCGGACACGGATCCTGCCGAGCTCCGGGTCCGCGCGCACGCAGCCTTCGGCCTCATCAACTCGACGCCGCACTCGGTCCGGCACCATGGTCGACGCATGGCCGTCAAGAGTGCCCGGCCCATCCTTGAACGCATGGCCCTGGCCGCCCTGACGGTGCGCTAGCCTTCCGCTAGCAAGGCCCAACTAACTCCCCACCGCCACCCTTGCCTCGCAAGCTCGGCCAGGGAACCCTGACGGCGTGGGCCCAGCAGTTGTTGTCGTTTTGAGCCTCCAAAACGACAACAACTGCGAGTCAGTTGGCCTGGAGAGCCGCTAGATCATGGTCATGACGGTTGCCGGGTCGGACAGGATCGCGCCCAGGTCGGCCAGGAACTTCGAGCCCTGTTCGCCGTCCACCAGTCGATGGTCGAAGGACAGGCTCAACGACATCACCTGGCGCACCGCGAGTTCGTCGTTGTGCACCCAAGGAGCTTTGCGCACTGATCCCAGCGCCACGATGGCAGCCTCGCCCGGGTTCAGGATGGGGGTTCCGGCGTCGATCCCGAACACGCCGATGTTCGTGATCGAAATGGTCCCGCCCGTCAGATCTGCCGGGGAAGTCTTGCCTGAACGTGCCGTGTCCGTCAGCTCGGACAGCGCCGTGGACAGTTCCAGCAGCGTCATCTTGTCCGCGTCTTTGATGTTGGGAACAGTCAGACCCCGCGGAGTGGCGGCGGCGATACCCAGGTTCACGTAGTTGAACTGCACGATCTCCTGTGCGCCTTCGTCCCAGCGGGAGTTCAGCGTCGGGTTCCTGCGCAAGGCGATCAACACCGCCTTGGCCGCGATGGTCAACGGCGTGAGCTTGTACCCGGCAAATTCGCGACTCGCCTTGAGCCGCGTCAGCAGTTCCATGGTGGGCGTGACGTCAACGGTCAGGAACTCGGTCACATGCGGCGCCGTGAACGCACTTTGCACCATGGCAGCGGCCGTGAACTTCCGGACTCCCTTGATAGGTGTGCGGGTCTCGCGTTCAGTGGAAACCCCGACGGCGGACGCGGCGGCCTCGGAAGCGATGAGCTGCGGCTGGGACCCGTCCGCGAAGTCCTGGACATCCGAACGGGTGATCAGGCCTCCCGGTCCGGTTCCCTTGACCAGCTCGAGGTCGATTCCGAGATCCCTCGCCAGTTTGCGGACCGGAGGCGTGGACCGCGGACGCTCTTTTTCCGCTGCGGGACCGCTTGGCACGGCGAGCGGTCCGGGCTGTTCAACCACGGGAACGGGCTCGACGGCCGGAACCGCTTCCCGGGCGGCCTCGCGTTCGCCGGTGCTTCCGTCAAAGGACCGCTGGCGGCGGGCCGGCCGTCCGGACTTTTCGACGACGGCGCCGTAGCCTACGAGGTTCGGCTCGCGCTTCGCCGCGGTCTCCGCGGGGCCTTCCACCGATGCGCCCGCAGCGGAACCGGCAACAGCGGAAGGCGAGGCTCCGGCGTCGTCGACTTCAAAGGAGACGATCGGCTTGCCGACCTCCACAACCGAACCGGCTTGTTCGTGCAGGGCGGCCACGGTTCCGGCGAAGGGCGAAGGCAACTCGACCACGGCCTTGGCCGTCTCCACCTCGGCAATGACCTGGTTCAGGGTCACGGTGTCCCCCACCGCAACCTTCCAACTGAGAATTTCCGACTCCGTGAGTCCTTCGCCGAGGTCGGGCAACCTGAATTCCTTGATCATGGTGGCGCTCATCCTTCCAGCCCGCTCAGGGAGTTGCCGCGGCCGAGTGCGCGGTCCACGCCGTCAAGGATCCTGTCCAGATCCGGCAAGTGGTGCATCTCGAGCTTTGAATACGGGTACGGAATGTCGAATCCCGTGATCCGGACCGGCGCCGATTCAAGGTAGTTGAAGCAACGCTCGGTAATGCTGGCGGCGATTTCGGCGCCGAGCCCGCCGGACTGCGCAGCCTCGTGGGTGATGACGAGCCTGCCGGTCTTGCGGACGGACGCCTCCACTGCCGGGAAATCGATCGGAGCCAGCGAGCGCAGGTCGATAACCTCCACCGAGACCCCTTCGTCGGCGGCGGCCATGGCGGCGTCGTTCGCGGTCTTCACGAGCGGTCCGTACGTCACCAAGGTGACGTCGCTGCCTGCGGTGACCACCCTTGCCTTCTCCATGGACAGTGCCGTGGACAGATCTGCGGTCTCGTCCACTTCGCCCTTATCGTGGTAGCGGCGCTTGGGCTCGAAGTACAGCACCGGATCGTCCGAGGCGATGGCCTGCTGGATCATGGTGTAGGCATCCTGCGGGTTGGAGACGCTGATGACGCGGAGGCCCGAGGTGTGGGTGAAGTACGCCTCCGGGGACTCCGAGTGGTGCTCGGGTGACCCGATCCCTCCACCGAAGGGAACGCGGATGGTGATGGGCATCTTGACGCGGCCCTGGGTACGGTAATGCATCTTGGCTACCTGGCTGACGATCTGGTCGAATGCCGGGTAGATGAAGCCATCGAATTGGATTTCGCAGACCGGGCGGTAGCCGCGGTAGGCCAGTCCGACGGCGGTGCCGATGATCGCAGATTCGGCCAAGGGGGTGTCAACCACCCGGTGTTTGCCGAAGTCTTTCTGGAGGCCGTCGGTGACCCGGAAAACGCCACCGAGCGCACCGATGTCCTCACCCATGAGGACAACTTTGGGATCGTTTTCGAGGGACTTGCGCAGGCCGGCGTTGATGGCGCGGGCGAAAGTCAACTTGCTCATCAGAGTGCACCTTCCTGGGTTGATCCGCTGAAGCTTTCCAGATAGCGGGCGTAGTGGTCCTTCTGGCGTTCGATCCAGGAGTTGGGCGTGCTGTAGACGTGCTTGAAGAGGTCAAGTGGCGCGGGATCCGGCATGTTGATGACGCCTGACCGCAGGCTCCTTGCCACCTCGTCCGCCTTGGCCTGGGTCCTGGCTTCGACCTCTTCCGTCAGGAGGCCCTTGGTGCGGAGCAGCGCCTTGAGGCGGGCAATCGGGTCCTTGGCCGCCCAGTCCTCAAGCTCGTTGGCGTCGCGGTAACGGGTGGGATCATCCGCCGTCGTGTGCGGGCCCATGCGATAGGTCACCGCTTCGATGAACGTCGGTCCGCCGCCCTTGCGGGCCCGGTCCAGCGCGATACGGGTGACGGCCAAAACAGCCAGGACGTCGTTCCCGTCGACGCGCATGCTGGGGATTCCGAAGCCCGAAGCACGGTCGGCGATCTGGATGTGGGACTGAATCCGGACGGGTTCGGAGATGGCCCAGTGGTTGTTCTGGCAGATGAAGACCACGGGTACCTGGAAGCTTGCCGCGAAGACCATTGCCTCGTTGACGTCGCCCTCGCTCGTGGCACCGTCTCCGAAGAGCGCCACCGCTACCGAGTCGGCGCCGTCGTGCTGGATACCCATGGCGTAGCCGGTTGCGTGCAGCGATTGCGAGCCGATGATGATCTGTTGGGTGGCAATGTTGTGCCGGTACGGGTCCCAGCCGGAGGAGGCATTGCCGCGCCAGGCACGGACCAAGTCCGTGGGCTCCACACCGCGGCAGTAGGCAACGCCGTTGTCCCTGTAGCTGGGGAAGACAAAGTCGTCGTCCCGCAGGGCCCGGCCGGAACCGATCTGCGATGCTTCCTGGCCCAGCAGGGGCGGCCACAAGGCCAGCTCTCCCTGACGCTGCAAGGCGGTGGCCTCGGCGTCGATGCGGCGGATGACCACCATGTCTTCGTACAGCGAGCACAGTTGCTCGTCCGTGACATCGCTGACCCAGAGATCGAACTCCGGGTGGCTGATGCGTTCCCCTTCCGGGGAAATCAGTTGGACCAGATCCCCGCCGGTCCGACGCGGGCTTGCTGCACTGATTCCGGGATTCGAAGCCTTGTAGGCGTCCTGGCCGGGTTCGTCCGTCAACACAGTTGATCGCACCTTTCAGCTCGTGCTCGCAGGCCTTAGGAGGGACTTGTGATCCACCCGCGGGCCAGCATCCGGGCGTCGTCGCCTGGATTAATTGTGACCCTACTCACAATGCTCATTGGGTACAACCACCATTGGAAATTCTGCGCATTTTGCCCTATCTGGGGCAGGCGCACCGTGCTAACGTTGCGCATTATGCAAGCTTTAGATGGCACCGACACACGCCTGCTTTCGGCCATGGCGAAGGATCCACGCGGCACGGTTGTCGCCTTGGCGCAGAAGCTGGGACTATCGCGGAATACGGTCCAGGCACGCATGGCCCTACTGGAAAAGAAGCATGCGTTCCTCTCCTTCGAACGGCGCATCAACCCCGCCGCCCTTGGCTACCCCCTCATGGCGTTCATCTCGGTGCATGTGCAGCAGCAAAAGCTTGGACAGCTTGCCTTGGACCTCGCCGAAATCCCGGAAATCCTCGAGGGGTACGGCCTGACCGGTTCTGCAGACCTCCTGCTGCGGGTGGTGGCGCTCGACGCCGAGGATCTGTTCCGGATCAACGGCAAGATCCTTGCGTGCGACGGGGTGGAACGAACGGACACGGCCATGTCCATGGGGGAATTGATTCCCTTCCGGGTGCAGCCGCTTTTGAACCGGAATACCAAGAAGGCGCTCCGCACCGGCTGAGCGCGTTAAAGGGAGCCAGCCAAGCTCGATGATGCCCTTGCTCCGCGCCGGAATGTGCGATTTGATGCAGGTGGACGCTTTGGGGCCGGGTGGCGGCTTCCGTCCGGTTGGCGACGCAGGCCTGGCCGCCGGGAAGGGGAACCACCGTGAGCACCCCGCAGGTACCGCCGCAGCCGAACCAGGAACCGCAAGCCTTCCCGCCGGCGTGGGGCGGTGGAGCGCCACAGTACGGCAGCACCCCGCCTTACGGTCCACCCGGCCAATACCCTGGCCCCTATGCGCAGCCAAACCTCTACGGCCCGCCGGGCCAATACCCCGGCCCGTACGGAATGCCCGTCCCGCCGCCAGCGAAGAAGCGAAAGCTCCTCTGGATCCTCCTTGGAGCGGGCGGCGCGGTCCTGGTGCTGATCATTGTGGGGATCGTCGTGCTGGTCAATCTGTTGGGAAATGCAACGAACAGGGCCATGGCCGTCTCTGATGATTTCACCCGCCTGATCGTGAACGGCCAAAGCTCGCAAGCCTACGACCAGTACATGGACCCTGTCCTCACCCAAAGCTTGACGAAAGAGGAGTTCGTTTCCGGCGTCGCGGGCCTCGGTCTGGACAACAGCTGCAAGCCCCACTATGACTCGGTGAACGTCAGTTCGGTCAACGGAACCAATACGGCCAACCTTGCTGGAACCCTGCAGTGCCAGGGCAAAATCCTCAATTTCAGGTACAGCTTCGAAGGCAATGATTTGAAGATGGACGCCATCCGTCTCCAGCCACAAGGTTGACGTCGAAAAAATTCGTCCGATCCCACCCATCCATAGCGCCGGGTGGTCCGAATCTCTGGTTGAGAGCCCCGTCCGGGGTTTCGAACACAGGCCGGATACAAACCGGCCATACCGGAAGGTTTGGACCATGCGCACTTCGCCCAACCGCCTGATCGCCACCATCTTTGGAGCCGTCTACCTGCTCGTGGGTGTCGTTGGATTCTTCGTCACCTCGGGAATTGGATTCTTCGCTACCGAGGGTGCCAATCTGATCATCTTTGCGGTAAACCCCCTGCACAACATCATCCACCTCGCTATCGGCGCCGCCCTGCTCTACGCGGGCATGAACAGCACCGTGCTGTCCAAGACCATCAACACCACAGTCGGTGCGGTCTACTTGCTTGTCGGCATCCTCGGACTGTTCCTCGTGGGCTCCGCGCTGAACATCATTGCCCTTAACGGCGCAGACAACGTCCTGCACTTGGCCAGCGCTGTGGTCCTCCTCGGCATCGGCCTCTCGCAGGACAAGGTTCCGGCCACCACCGCCAGGGCCCACGTCTAGAAAACCCGGAAATCCGGAAGGAGCCGTCCGTGTCAGCTCAAGCAGCGACGTCCGTAGGACCCACCGCCGGGGCATCCCTCACCCTGTTTTCGTGTTTCGCGGGAATGGGGGCCGGCCTCGTGGAGCTTTCCATCGCATCCAGCTACATTTCGGGCCGGGGACCCCTTGTGTGGGCGGGCGGCATCTTCGCGGCCTGGGGCCTGGCGCTTCTCGCCAGCTCGATTGGCAGCCTCCAACGGGGGCGGCTCCGGTTCCGTAAACCAACAACCCTGGGCCTCCTCGCGGCCGTGCTGGTCCACGTCGGATTCCTGGTTGCCGGTCTGGCCCAAAGAGTGCTCGACGGCGGGCATCTGGCAGCTCTGTTCCTGGTCCTGATGGCACTGGGATCCTCTGCCTGGCTAGCCCGAAGGTTCCGCGACGACGTCGGCGGAGTAGCGCAGGCTCCCCCGCGGGCCGGCGCGCTTTTGGGCGCAGCCTTTGCCGCCGCCGTCGTGGTCGCAGCAATTACGACGCCGGGACTCGCCGCCTCGGTGGCCGGAGCGCATGCTGTCCCGCACGGAGAGCACTCCCTGCCGGGCGGCCACAACCACTAAGCGGATGCCCGCTCACCTTTGGTTGAAAAATGCGGATCCCTCCTGCAGATCTTTCTGCAGGAGGGATCCGCCATTTGGCCTTGTTTGTGAGCGAGCGTCACTCCGAAGGGCCTTGTTTGTGAGCGAGCGTCGGACGGGTACTCCTAGTGGTTCACCGCTTTCTCGGCTCCGACGCCGGTCAGGGAGCGGACTTCCATCTCGGCCTGCTTTGCCGTGTCTTCGCGCCGCTTGTCCACCACGGTTCCGAGCCAGCCGAGCAGGAAGGCGAGTGGGATGGACACGATTCCCGGGTTGCTCAGCGGGAAGACGGCGAAGTTGGCACCCGGGATCATGGACGTCTTGGCGCCGGAAACAACCGGCGACAAGGCAATCAGGATGATGGCCGCCGCAAGTCCGCCGTACATGCTCCAGGTGGCGCCCTGGGTGGTGAACTTCTTCCAGAACAGGGAGTAGAGGATGGTCGGCAAATTCGCCGACGCCGCCACTGCGAAAGCGAGGGCAACGAGGAACGCTACGTTCTGCCCATTGGCGAAAATACCGCCAATGATCGCAAGGACCCCGATGACCACCACAGTCCGCCGGGCCACTTTTACCTCGGTTCCGGCGCCGGCTTTGCCCTTGGAAATGACGTTCGCATAGATATCGTGGGCGAACGACGCCGCTGCCGTGATGGTCAAACCCGCCACCACCGCAAGGATCGTGGCGAACGCAACCGCCGAGATGAAGCCGAGCAGCAACGGGCCGCCCAAGTGGAACGCCAGGAGCGGCGCGGCGGAGTTCACCCCGCCCGGGGCCGATTTGATGGTGTCGGCTCCAACGAGGGCTGCCGCGCCGTAGCCGAGGACCAAGGTGAACAGGTAGAACAACCCGATCAGCCAGATGGACCACACCACCGATTTGCGGGCTTCCTTGGCCGTTGGCACGGTGTAGAAGCGCATCAGCACGTGTGGCAGGGCGGCTGTGCCGAGGACGAGCGCCATCCCAAGGGACAGGAAATCGAGCTTGGACGTGTCGGTCTTGCCGTACTGCAGGCCGGGGTTCAGCACGTTGGGGTTCTTGGCGGTATCCGCTGCGGCACCCAACAGGTTGGACAGGTTGAAGCCGTAGATGGACAGCACCCAGAGCGTCATGACTGCCGCACCGCAGATGAGCAGCACGGCCTTGATGATCTGGACCCAGGTGGTGCCCTTCATTCCGCCGATCAGCACGTACATGATCATGAGGGCGCCGACGACGACGATCACCAGGGCTTGCCCGCCCCAGTCGCCGATGCCCAAGAGCAAGGAAATGAGGCTTCCGGCGCCGGCCATCTGCGCCAGCAGGTAGAAAAAGCAGACGACCAAAGTCGTGAGGGCCGCGGCGATCCGCACCGGGCGCTGGCGCAGCCGGAAGGAAAGCACATCGGCCATGGTGAACTTACCCGTGTTGCGCATGAGTTCGGCGACAAGCAGCAACGCGACAAGCCATGCGACGAGGAACCCGATCGAATACAGGAAGCCGTCGTAGCCGTTGACGGCGATCGCCCCGGTGATCCCGAGGAAGGAGGCCGCGGAGAGGTAGTCGCCGGCGATGGCGGTGCCGTTCTGCGAACCGGTGAACGAGCGCCCGGCAGCATAGTAGTCGGCAGCCGTTTTGTTGTTCCGGCTGGCCCGGAAGACGATCACCATGGTGACCAGGACGAACAGGGCGAAGATACCCATGTTCAACAGCGTGGTGTCCTTCAGAGCGGCAACGTTGACCATCGGGACCATGGCACTCATTTCGCCGCCCCCCTCACGGTGCTGCCCTTGTCGAACTCATGGCCCTCGATCTCATTCCGGATTTCCGTGGCTATCGGGTCCAGCTTCCGGTTGGAGTAGTGAACGTACCAGCCCGTAATTCCGAAAGTTGAGACGAACTGCAGCAGGCCCAAGACCAGGCCGACGTTGATGTTGCCCCACAGCTTGGTGGACATGAAGCCCACCGCGTAGTCAGCCAGCAGGACGTAGGCGAAGTACCAAAGCAGGAATGCGATGGCCATTGGAAAGACAAAACTGCGGTGGCGCTTGCGAAGCTCCTGAAACTGCCCCGTTTGCTGGACTTCCTGGAAATCAACGGACGCCGCTGCGTCCGGTGTCTGGGCCTCGTTACCCATGGCTTCCTCCTGGTTGTGGACGTCTACATCGACCACACACTCCTGGCCGATGTGACTGGAATCACTATCGCCGCGCAGCTTCGCCACTTCCAGATTCACCGGCATAGGCGTCGCCCAGCGGACACGTTGCTGCGCCGAACGGCGGGTTCGCTAGTCTTGCTCCATGCCGGATTCCCCGCTCGTCACCGCCGCCGCCATTGCGGTCATTGTGCTCGCCGTGGCGATCGTCGTCGGGGTCGGCCTCAAGGTGATCCGTTCCTTCCGCGAGCTGGGAACAGACGCCGAGAGGGCCACCTACCAAACCCTGCACGCGGCGTCGCGCGCTGGACAGCACCTGCGCACCGGGCTCCACGCGGCGGGAGCTGCCAAGGCAAGCAAGCAATTGCGTTCCCTGCTTGGCTGCGACGCCCTGGCGATCACCGACACCGAGTCAGTCCTGGCGTGGGATGGCGCGGCGGAAGAACTCAAAGCCTCCCTGATGGAGCTCGCCTCCGGGGTTCTCTCCGACGGACGGACCGTGGTTGTCCCGGCGTCGCACGAGCTGAACGCCGTCGTGGCACCGATCAGGGCCGGAAACCGCGTGGTGGGGGCGGTCGCCGCCTTCGCGCCGCAAACCGGTGCGGGGTTGGTCCGGGCGACAAGCGAGCTGGCCGACTGGGTGGCGGTGCAAGTGGAGTTGGCCGAACTCGACGCTTCCCGCACCTTGCTCATGGAGGCCGAAGTCCGGGCCTTGCGCGCACAAATCAGCCCCCACTTCATCTACAACTCGCTCAACGCCATTGCGTCGTTCATCAACACCGATCCCGCCAGGGCACGCGAGTTGGTGGTCGAGTTCGCGGATTTCACTCGGTACTCCTTCCGCCGCCACGGGGATTTCACCACCTTGGCGGAAGAACTCCGGAGCATCGACCGCTACTTGCTGTTGGAGAAGGCACGCTTCGGAGACCGGGTACAAGTGAGCCTCAGGATCGCGCCCGAAGTCCTGAGCACGGTGATTCCCTTCCTGAGCCTGCAACCGCTCGTGGAAAACGCCGTGCGCCATGGGCTTGAAGCGAAGGAAGGACCCGGGCACATCACCATCTGCGCCAACGACTCCGGCGCTTTCGCGGAGGTCACCATCGAGGACGACGGCGTGGGCATTGATCCGGAACACCTGCGCTCGGTCCTGGCGGGACACTCAGACGGCGAGCATGTTGGACTGCGAAACGTCGATGCCCGCCTTCGGCAGGTCTACGGGGACGAACACGGCCTCGTCATCGAAACCGCACCGGGCGAGGGCACCTTGATCACCATCCGCGTGCCAAAGTCCCAGCCGAGCCATGATGCCTGAGGCTAATCTATAACCATGATCAACGTACTCGTCGCCGACGACGAGCTCCCGGCGGTTGAAGAGCTCGCCTTCCTGCTGGGCCGGGACGAGCGTATCGGCGCAATCCACCGCGCAATCTCGGGCGCCGAAGCCCTCAGCGCCCTCGAAACGGAATCCGTGGACGCGGTCTTCCTGGACATCCACATGCCCGCGCTTTCCGGTTTGGACATCGCCCGCGCCATCTCGCGCAGCCCCCGCCCTCCCGCCGTCGTCTTCGTGACCGCCGACGAAGACTGCGCGCTGGAGGCATTCGAACTGGCTGCCGTCGACTACCTGCTCAAGCCGGTGCGTGCCGAACGCCTGGCGAGGTCCGTCAGCCGCATCAGCGAGCTCATCAAGGACGGCAGCAAGGTACCGGAGATGATCACGGTTGACCAAGGCGGAACAACCCGGATGATCCGGAGGGACGACGTCAGCTATGTCCAGGCCCAGGGAGACTACGCCCGGCTGCACACCGCGGAGGCAAGCTACCTCATCCGGGTGCCCCTGAGCGACCTCGAACAGCAGTGGGCGGAAGCCGGATTCATCCGCATCCACCGCTCATACCTGATGTCGCTGAACCACGTGGGGCACATGAAACTTGCCGCCGCACGCCCCAGCGTCACGGTGGCCGGAGCCGAACTGCCGATCAGCCGCAGGCACCTTCCGGCCGTGCGGGACAAGCTCGAGGCCACCCGGATCCGGCCCCAAGGATGACGCGGGTGAGGGTTACGGCCCCGCAATCAGTTGCCAGGGTAGCCCCCAAGCGTCCGTACAATTCGCGCGAGGCCGCCGAAGACTCCGACGTCGGGCAGGTCTTCGTCCGGTCACTCATCCGTTCGCAGTTGCGCCTTGCCGTAGTTGTGGCTTCCGGATTCCTGCTGGTGCTGGCCGCCTACGGTGCCATGGTGGCGCTGGTCCCCCAGCTCGCGCAGATGCGGATTCTGGGCGTCCCGGTAAATTGGATCATCCTTGGAGTAGCGCTCTATCCGGTGATCGGCCTGAGCGCATGGCTCTACAACCGCTCCGCGGCACGGAACGAAGCCCGCTACCGCGATCTTGTGGAGGAGAAGTGAATCCCGCCGTCGGGCTCGCGGCTTTTCTGGGCGTGGCGCTTGCGACTGCGGGGATCGGCTTCTACGGCCTGCGCATTTCGCGCACCACGAGCGACTTCTACGTAGCATCCCGCACTGTCCGGCCGTGGTGGAATGCCTCGGCGATCGGCGGCGAGTACTTGTCGGCAGCGAGTTTCCTGGGCGTCGCGGGGCTGATCCTGTTGACGGGGACGGATGCTCTGTGGTTCCCCGTGGGCTACACGGCCGGCTACCTGATGCTCTTGCTGTTCGTGGCTGCCCCCTTGCGCCGATCGGGTGCCTACACGATTCCGGATTTCACGGAGGCCAGGCTCCAGTCGAAAGCCGTCCGCCGCGTCACGAGCCTTGTGGTTGTTGCTGTCGGATGGCTCTACATCGTGCCGCAGCTTCAGGGCGCCGGGCTCACCATCCGGATCAGCACGGGATTGCCTTCCTGGGTGGGCTCCATCGCCGTCGTCGCGGTGGTCTGCGTCACGGTAGTGGCCGGTGGCATGCGTTCCATCACCTTCGTACAGGCTTTCCAATATTGGCTCAAGCTCACGGCGTTGGCCGTTCCTGTGGTGTACCTGCTGTTGAACCAGTCGGGCGGCGGCTCACCGGTCCTGGCGGAAGCGTCGAGCAATCCCACGGGCCTTCCCGCGGCCGGGCTCTACCAAACTGTTTCGCTCCTGGTGGCGCTGCTTTTCGGAACGCTCGGACTCCCCCACGTCCTCGTCCGCTTCTACACCAACCCGGACGGCCAATCGGCGCGGCGGACCACCCTCATCGTATTGGGCCTGTTGTCGGTCTTCTATCTATTCCCGACGGCGTCCGGCCTGCTTGGTCGGGTCTTCGCTCCTGAGCTTGCACGCAGCGGACGGCCCGACGCCTTGGTCCTGCTGCTGCCTGGAAAGCTGCTGGGCGGAATGCCGGGCGATCTCCTGTCGGCATTGGTGGTTGCCGGCGCGTTTGCCGCATTCCTCTCGACGACGTCGGGATTGGTGGTTTCGCTGGCCGGCGTCATCAGCCAGGACCTTCTTGGCGGGAGCGTGCGCGGATTCCGGGTGGCCGCCCTCCTGGCCGCCCTCGTCCCCTTGGCCTTTGCATTCACGACGGATTCAATGGCCTTGGCCGGCAGCGTAGGGCTGGTGTTCGCCTTCACGGCGTCCACCATTTGTCCTGTCCTGCTGCTCGGCATTTGGTGGCGCGGCCTGAGCGACGCAGGCGCGATTGCCGGCATGCTGACGGGAGCCGTCCTCTGCGGGGGTGCGCTGGTATCGAGTACGGTCATCGGTTCCGCTGCGCCCGGATGGATTGCCCAGCCCGCGGCGTGGACGGTGCCTGCCGCGTTTGCCGTGATGGTGCTCGTCTCACGGGCCACGAAACACCGGGTCCCCGGGACTGTCACCCGGCTGATGACCAGGCTTCACGTCCCGGAACGGCCGGTGGCCACGGAGCGCCAGCTCCGCTAGTCGATCGCCGCCATGAGCTCGACAACCCGGTCGAGGAAGGCATCAACCTGCGCCTCTTCGTAGCCGTCCCGCCCGCGGGCCTCGGAGAAAGCGGCTCGGCGGACGTTGTCGACGCTCAGCGGTTTGTCGTTTTCGAGGTAACCGATCAGGGAGACGCACAAGGCATCGACCTCGGCGATGTTGTAGCTGCGCGCACGCTTCTTGTCCGGCCGGCGGAAACGCTCGCCATCAGGCCGGTGCAAGCGGCCCCGCAACACTCCTGAGAGTTTGCCGATCTTCAGCAACCAGGCTTCCTCGCCTTCGGCCGCTATCAGCTCGTCGCGTTCACGCCGGGCGAAGGCATCTTCGAGGCGGTCCAACGCGGCGTCCACAGCGGTAGCGTCGTAGCCGCCCTTGACAGGATCAAACGAAACCGCGCGGACATCGCTGCTGACGATTTTCTCCGACGCCTCGGCCCGGTTTTCGAACGACAACCGGGCGCGCTGGAAAAACTGGTCAACTTGCTTTGCGTTGTAGCCATACTTGCTGTGCGCCACGCGCTCAAATGCTGCGGGGATCTGGCGACGAATGTCCACTGCCACTGCTTTCCTTCTGGGTGGTTATCAGGCGCCGCTCAACAGCGCGAAAAGAATATATGCTGCCGGGGCCGCGAAGACGATCGAGTCGAGGCGGTCCATGACCCCGCCGTGTCCGGGCAGGATACTGCTCATGTCTTTGACGCCAAGTTCCCGTTTGACCATGGATTCCGCGAGGTCACCGGCAGTAGCGGCGGCCACCATGCCCACGGCAAGCACCACCCCGACCCACCAAGGCCTGCCCAGGACGAAAACGCTGGCGAGGATCCCGATGACCATGGCACCTGCCACTGAGCCCGCGAACCCTTCCCAGGTCTTTTTGGGGCTGATCTTGGGGGCCATCGGGTGCTTCCCGAAGAGTGCCCCTACGAGGTACCCGAAAGTGTCGTTGGACACCACCAGCAGCAGCATCACGGCAATCTGCCAGGCACCCGCGGGAACCTGCCCGCCGGGCCAGGGACCCGCCGTCGTCGCTCCCCCGCCTGCATGGAGGGGCACGATGGCAAAGCTGATCAGGAAAGGCACCCAGGCAAGCGTGAAGATTCCGGAGAAGACGCTGCGTGGAGCTCCCGCGGCGCTTTCGAGGGAACGCCAGAGCAGGACCGCCGTGCTGCTCAGCACCATCGCGAAGAGCAGGCTTTCGGTGCCACCGAAGTAAGCCGCAAGCGGCATCGCCACGGTACCTGTCAACACGGGGATGATCGGCATCCTGGTGTCCTGGCCTTCGAGCGCACGGAAAATTTCCCACACGCCGAGGACCGCAAACGCAGTGGTCAGGAGAACGAACCCCAACGGCAGGAACAGCAGCCCGCCGAGGACGGCGAAGAGCATGGCGAGTCCGACGCCGATGGCGGCCGGAAGATTCCGGCCCGCCTTGGGCGTCGGGTTGCCTCGTTGGCGTCTGGCGCGTGTGGGAATCCCCTGCGCGGGCGCCGGCTCAGCCTCGCTCATCAGACCTCGAGCAGCTCGGCTTCCTTGCGCTTGAGGAGCTCGTCGATACCGTCGACGTGTGCCTTGGTGATAGCGTCGAGTTCCTTTTCACCGCGGGCACCCTCGTCTTCGCCGGCTTCGCCGTCCTTGACGAGCTTGTCCAGGGCGTCCTTGGCCTTGCGCCGGATGCTTCGGATGGAAACCTTTGCGTCCTCACCCTTGCCTTTGACGATCTTGACGTATTCCTTGCGGCGTTCCTGGGTGAGCTCCGGGATGGTGATCCGGATGACGTTGCCGTCGTTGGACGGATTGGCGCCGACCTCGGAGTCGCTCAGGGCCCTTTCGATATCGCGCATTGAGGTCTTGTCAAAGGGCGTGATCAGGATGGTCCTGGCGTCCGGGATAGCGAAGGAAGCCAGCTGCTGCAGCGGTGTGGGGGTGCCGTAGTATTCCACGATCACCTTGTTGTAGAGTCCGGGGTTCGCGCGACCGGTACGGATCGACGCGAAATCCTCCTTGGCTACCTCGACCGCCTTGTCCATCTTTTCCCCGGCTTCGAGCAAGGTTTCTTCGATCACGGTTTCTCCTCAGAAATAGTCGCGCCCCGGTCCACGGGCCGCAATGCACAATAAATTTCCGCCCCTGCGGGCGGAAGAGTCCTAGAAATATCCTAGCCCTTGCTAGGGGGTGACCAGGGTGCCCAGCTTTTCGCCGAGGATGGCCCTGGTGACGTTCCCTTCGCCTTCCATGCCGAAGACAACCATGGACAAATTGTTGTCCTTGCACATGGTCATGGCGGTCTGGTCCATGACGCGGATGTCGCGGCGCAGGGCCTCGTCGTAGCTGAGCTTTTCGAGCTTCTCTGCCGTGGGATCCTTCTTGGGATCCGCGGTGTACACGCCGTCCACACCGCTCTTTGCCATGAGGACGACGTCGGCATGCACTTCGAGTGCACGCTGGGCGGCCACGGTGTCGGTGGAGAAGTACGGAAGGCCTGCGCCCGCCCCGAAGATGACGACGCGGCCCTTCTCCATGTGGCGGATGGCACGGCGCGGAATGTAGGCCTCGGCCACCTGGCCCATGGTGATGGCGCTCTGGACGCGGGTCTCGACGCCCGCTTGCTCCAGGAAGTCCTGCAGGGCCAGGCAGTTCATAACTGTGCCGAGCATGCCCATGTAGTCGGCGCGGGAGCGATCCATGCCGCTTTGGGACAGTTCGGCGCCGCGGAAGAAGTTACCACCGCCGACGACGATTGCCACCTCGACCTCGGACACGGCGGCGGCGATTTGCTTGGCGATGGCGCGGACGGTTTCCGGGTCAACACCAAGCTTTCCGCCGCCGATGACCTCGCCGGACAGCTTCAGCAGTACACGACGACGGGTCTTCTCCGGATGGATTGCAGTGTTCTCGGTTTCCATGGTGCCTTCCCGTTTGTGGACTCTGGCTAGATTATCTTGCTGGGGGCCGGGCAGAAAGCTGCCGGCTGTGGATGCACTCGGCGCGGGCCTGCCGTTGCATGCAAAAGGGGCGGCCACCGAAGTGACCACCCCTTTTGTATGTCTAACTAGTTTCCGACGCGGAAACGGGCAACGGCAGTTGCCTTGACGCCGGCCTCTTCGAGGACCTGCGCAACGGTCTTCTTGGAGTCCTTGGCGAATGCCTGGTCCAAGAGAACTTCGCCCTTGTAGAAGCCCGTCACGCGGCCTTCGACGATCTTGGTGAGAGCGGCTTCCGGCTTGCCTTCGGCCTTGGCGGTCTCTTCGGCGATGCGGCGCTCGGACTCGACCAGCTCGGCCGGGACGTCTTCGCGGCTGAGGTAGTTCGGGGCCATGGCTGCAACGTGGACAGCAACATCGTGGGCTGCGGTAGCAGCGGCGTCGCCCTCGCCCTCAACAGCGAACAGGACGCCGACCTGGGCCGGGAGGTCCTTGGAGGTCTTGTGCAGGTAAGCGTCAACCGTGCCGCCTTCAATGCGGGCGATGCGGCGGACAACAACCTTCTCACCGAGAACGGCACCCTCTTCGACGACAACCTCGGAAAGGGGCTTGCCGTCGACGTCGATGGCCAGCAGGGTCTCGAGGTCGGCAGCGCCGGACTCGACGGCGACGGCCAGGACCTTGTCGGCCAGCTGGATGAACTTGTCAGCCTTGGCGACGAAGTCGGTTTCGCAGTTGACCTCGATCATTACGCCCACGCCGTCGGTGACCTTGGCTGCAACCAGGCCTTCGGCGGTGGAGCGGCCTTCACGCTTCGTAGCGCCCTTGAGGCCCTTGATGCGGATGATTTCGATGGCCTTCTCGGCGTCGCCGTTGGCCTCGTCAAGAGCCTTCTTGACGTCCATCATGCCGGCGCCGGTGCGCTCGCGCAGGGCCTTGATGTCAGCAGCAGTGTAGTTCGCCATGTGAACCCCTCTGTCTAGAAATTTATGTGTTTACGGACTGACAGGACGGCAGCCCACCTGGTGGGCCGCCATCCTGTCAGTAGCTCCCCGCACCGAAATCGGCGCGGGAAAGGTCCGGATTTACTTGTCTGCTTCGGCTTCGCCGGCAGCAGCTTCGGTAGCCTCGGCGGCCGGTGCTTCGGCAGCTTCCGCAGCCGGAGCTTCGGCGGCCGGTGCTTCAGCAGCTTCGGCCTTGCTGCCTTCGAGGAGCTCGCGCTCCCACTCAGCCAGCGGCTCTTCGGGGGCCTCTGCAGCACCGGTTGCGCGCTGGTTACGGGCGATGAGGCCCTCAGCAACGGCGTCGGCAACCACGCGGGTCAGCAGGTTTACGGAGCGGATGGCGTCGTCGTTGCCCGGGATCGGGAAGTCGACTTCGTCGGGGTCGCAGTTGGTGTCCAGGATGGCAACAACCGGGATGTTCAACTTCTTGGCTTCGTCAACAGCCAGGTGTTCCTTCTTCGTGTCAACAACCCACAGAACAGAAGGAGCCTTGGTCAGGTTGCGGATACCACCGAGGTTGGTTTCCAGCTTGGTGAGTTCACGCTTGAGGAGCAGGAGCTCCTTCTTGGTGTAACCCGAGCCTGCGACGTCCTCGAAGTTGATCTCTTCGAGTTCCTTCATGCGCTGGATACGCTTGGCAACGGTCTGGAAGTTGGTGAGCATACCGCCCAACCAACGCTGGTTGACGTACGGCTGGCCAACACGGGTAGCCTGCTCAGCAATTGCTTCCTGGGCCTGCTTCTTGGTGCCGACGAACAGGACGGTGCCGCCGTGGGCGACAGTAGCCTTGACGAACTCGAAAGCGCGGTCGATGTAGGACAGCGACTGCTGAAGGTCAATGATGTAGATGCCGTTGCGCTCCGTGAAGATAAATCGCTTCATCTTCGGGTTCCAACGACGGGTCTGGTGTCCAAAGTGGACGCCGCTGTCAAGCAGCTGGCGCATAGTTACGACGGGCATGCCGACGCTCCTTCCGGCAGGTCATTCATGAGAGAGCCACACGGGCCGCTCTTACCCTGCCAATAGTTGACGGTTATTAGCCGGACCCGAACGGGCCTTGGCTCCTGGCATCCATTGCACTTCTCATCCGGCCAATGACTCGCCGGACCGCAAGAGGCACAATCCTCCGCAGCATTGAATCCGCGAGGATTCGCAATTGGAGGGTTGGATACGCGTAGTCAGCCTGGGACCCCCGCGCAACTGAATGAGAAGCGCTTCTAAACAAGCTTGAGGGCACAGCAAACTGCTCCACCAAGTGTACTACAGCGCCTTCGGCCTCTTGACCGCAAAAGCCACGGGTTCGGCCTCTTTCCTTCGGCAGATTTCCCCCCACCGTTTTCCACATAGCCGAACTTGCGGCTTTCGGACCCTGGACGGCCAACGAAGGCTTGTTCCATGAGCACCGCACATCTTCCAGTCTACGTTCTCTTGCTCGTTGCCCTCGGCGCGGCGCCCGCCGCGGCTTCGCCGTCGCCGAACCCAACCGCCTCGCCCGGCGTCCGTCCGGACTGGGCGTGGCCTGTCTCCCCCAAGCCTGCCGTCCTGCGTGGCTTCGACCCTCCGGACAAGCCGTGGCTGAGCGGGCACCGCGGAGTGGATCTGCAAGCAGTCGACGACGGCGTCTCGGTCGCCGCCCCCGCCGACGGCACCGTGCGCTTCGTGGGCGTCGTGGTGGATCGTCCGGTGATCACCATCGACCACGGGGACGGATTGCGGAGCAGCTTTGAACCAGTGGACAGCGAACTCGCAGAGGGCGCACCCGTGAGCAAGGGCCAAGCCATCGGAGTAGTGAAAACCGGCCACTGCCCGGGATCACCGTGCCTTCACTGGGGAGTGCGGAAGGGGGAGGACTACGTCAACCCGCTCGCCTTCGTCACGGATCTCCGGCCGTCTGTGTTGCTGCCCCTGGATGATGTGCTGTCGCTGGACGATGTGCTGTCGCTAGACGATCGCGGAAATCCCCGTGATCGCCCTCCCCGTCACAAGAGTATTGATTTCGTGGGTTCCCTCGTAGGAGTAGATCGCCTCGGCGTCGGCGAAGATCTTGGCCATCTCGTAGTCCGTGACAATGCCGTTTCCGCCCAGGATGCCGCGGCCCAGGGCAACACTTTCGCGCATGCGGGCCGTGGTGAAGGCTTTCGCCAGCGCGGATTGCTCATCCTTGGCTACCCCGGCATCCTCAAGCTGGGCGAGGCGGACCATCATGCCCATGGAGCTGACTGTGTTGCCCAGAATCTGAACGAGTTGTTGCTGCACCAATTGGAACGATGCCAAGGGCCTCCCGAACTGCATCCGTTCAACCGCGTAGCGGCGGGCAACGTCGAACGCGGCAAGCTGCTGGCCCACAGCCTGCCACGCGACCGAAAGCCGTGTGACCTTGAGGACTTTGTTGGTGTCCCTGAAACTGTTGGCATTGGCCAGCTTGAAGAAGTCCGGGACCACCACGTTTTCGAGGGTGATGTCAGCATTCTGGACGGTCCGCAGCGAGATCTTGTTCTCGATCTTGCTGGCCTTGAATCCAGGGAGGCTCGTATCCACCAGGAAGCCCTTGACCTGATTGTCGTCGAGGTCGCGGGCGAAGATCACAACCCAGTCCGAGAAGGTGGCGTTGCCGATCCAGCGCTTGGCCCCGTTGAGGATCCAGTTGTCGCCGTCGCGGCGCGCGGTGGTCCGCGTGCCTCCTGCGACGTCCGAGCCACCCAATGGCTCGGTCAGCCCAAAGGCTCCGATTTTCTTGAGGGAGTATATGTCCGGCAGCCAGGCGTCCTGTTGCTCCTGAGATGCCAACGCCTCGATGGAACCGGTGAACAAGCCGTCGTGGACGCCCATGAACGTGGCAATTGAAGCATCGGCGCGGGTTGCCTCTGCGTGGACAAGGCCGGCGAATACGTTGGAATAGCCTTGCCGCCTCACCGGACTGACCAGGTCAATCTCAGCAAGCTTGGGAATCAGGGCCATGGGGAATTCCCCGCGGTTCCAGCAATCGACGGCAATCGGCTTGACCTCACGGGAAAGGAAGGTGCGGATCTCCGCCAGCCGGTCCTGCTCCTTGCCCGTGAGCAATTGCTCAAAGCCATAGAAGTCACCCTCGGCGTACGGGAGATTCTCTAGGTCGATTGCTGCCTTGGACATGGCACTCCTTCACGTAAGTTACTGGTGAGTAACTTACAGCAATAACGGTCCCGCCACAAGCAACGGGTGCACCCCTCTTGACGGTGTGCGTCTTGCATAGCCGTGGCGCGTTAGGCCCGGTAGGAGCAGTATGGAGGGATGAACGCTCCCAGCGCCGAAAGTCCGGCGCAGGGAGGCTCCGTTGGTTCCGGGGCCCGCCTGCACCCGTGGAGCCGTTACGTGGCCTTGGGTGATTCGTTCACCGAAGGGGTAGGAGATCCGGAGCCTCGCAGCCCGGGGGGCTTGCGAGGCTGGGCGGACCGGGTCGCGGAAGAACTGAGTGCCGGCCACGACGACTTCGCTTACGCGAATCTGGCAGTCCGAGGACGGCTGCTCCATCAGATCTTGGATGAGCAGATCGTCCCCGCCCTGGCCCTGCAACCGGATCTGATCACTCTCAATGCCGGGGGCAATGACCTGATCTTCCGCAGAAGCGATCCCGACAAACTCGCCGCCCGGATGGACGCCGGCGTGCAACTCCTCGCCTCTACCGGTGCAACGGTTGTGCTGTTCGCCGGACCGGACTGGGGCGATACGCCCGTGCTGGGACACACCCGCGCCAAGGTAGCCATCTTCAACGAGAACCTGCGCACCATCGCCGCGCGCCACGACGCGGTAATCGCTGATCTTTGGGCCCTGCGTCAACTCACCCACCCTCGAATGTGGGATCCGGACCGGCTGCACTTTTCTCCCCTGGGCCAGCACACCATCGCCATCATGGTGCTCGATACCCTCAACGTCCCCCACACTTTGGAACCGATGACACCGAAAGACCTACCTGGGCGCACGTGGCGTGAAGCACGGACCGATGACATTATCTGGGCACGGGAGCACCTTTTCCCATGGGTCCTGCAACGTCTCAAGCAAAGAGTCTCCGACGACGGGCGGCACGCAAAGCGGCCGGATCCAGGCCCCGTGTTCGGCGCCTGGATGCCGCCCGGAACGTTCGTGGAAAACGAGCCACAGAGCTAATTAGCTACATCAGGCCCGATACCTAAGGGAGCGGCAAAAAGAACGAGTGTTGACCACTCGTTTTTGCGGCTACCTGTTGGCCGTAGCCTCGAAAGTACGCGTGTGTGAGCAAATCACAACCCGGTGCCGCCCGCCGGAACCCAGATCGGACTCCCTCTTCGAGCGGCACCTTCTTGGAAATCAACGAAGGATCACTCGGCGTCTGGTGCATTACCCAGGCTGGGGAGGAGTTGACCATGGGTGCCACGGATAAGCAACAGGGGGCAACTGTATCGCCGCTCGAGAGCCGCGCAGGGCCCGGCGTCTCCGGAATCCGGATCGTTAACCACTTCCGCAAACGCTGGACCGCTTTTGGCAGCACGGCGCTGATTGTTGCCGGCCTGCTGGCCGGAGTGGGGTTCGCCGCACCGGCGCATGCCGCGGCAAACACGGTGGTCTCGCTAACGTTCGATGACGGCAACGCGGACCAGTTGACGGCCGAAGCCACGCTCAGGAGCCTGGGCCTGGTCGGCACGTTTTTCATCACCACCGGGTGGATCGACCAGCCCACCTACCTGACCACTGCCAACCTCCAGCAGATCGCCGCCGACGGCAATGAAATCGGCGGCCACACGGTCACCCACCCGGATCTTGTGTCCCTGACCCCCGCCGAGTCGACACGGCAGATCTGCAACGGGCGCGTGGCACTGATGAACATGGGCTTCAAAGTCACCAGCTTCGCTTATCCCTTCGCTTCCGAAGACCCCGCCACGGAGGCCCTGGTGAAACAGTGCGGATTCAACAGCGCCCGCGGCCTGGGCGACACTTCCAGCAAGGACCCGGCCTCGGCGACGCTTCCCGCGGCAGACACCATCCCGCCGGCGAATCCCTACGTCACTGCGGCACCGGATGAGGTGGACAGCACCTGGACCCTGCAGAATCTGGAGAACCAGGTGACACACGCCCAAACGACCGGTGGCGGGTGGGTCCAACTGACCTTCCACCACATCGCCGTCGGCACGGACCCCACGCTGACGATCACCCCGGCCTTGTTCAACCAGTTCGCCACCTGGCTGGCACAGCAAAAGACCGCCGGTACCGTCGCGGTTAAGACGGTGGACCAGGTCATCGGCGGGACCCAGCAGCCCGCCGTTCAGGGCCCTGCCGTACCTCCCCCACCCCCTCCGGGGACGAACATGATTCAAAACCCCGGCTTGGAGACCCTGGTCAACACGATTCCGCTGTGCTGGGCCGCAGGCGGGTACGGGACCAACACCCCCGCCTTCGCCGTCGTCTCGCCCGGCCACACCGGCGCCTACGCCGAACAACTCACGCTGACCGGGCGTTCGTCAGGGGACGCGAAACTTCTTCCCGCCCTGGACCTGGGCGGTTGCTCGCCGACTGGGACACCCGGACATCGATATCAGCTGAAGGCCTGGTTCAAATCCACCGCGCCAACCCAGTTTGAACTCTATTACCGCGTCGGTAACGGGAATTGGAAGTACTGGACCGCGAGCCCGTTGGTCCTGGCCGCGGCGAACTGGACCCAAATCACCTGGACCACGCCTCCCCTGCCGGCCGGCGCCTCGGGGATCAGTTGGGGCCTGAACATCCAGGCCAATGGCACCATCACCACCGACGACTATGAGATGTACGACGTCGGCCCCTGATTTTCGGCGTCCCGGCTTAGCTTGGCGGCGGCGTGAACTGGCTGGCAGTGAACTCATCTACCATCGGCTCACGAGGACATTGACCCCGCATGGCCCTGCGCTCACGCTTGAAGCATGGCCACCAAACTATCCGGAGTGATCCTCGGGACCTTCCCGGAGCTGCGCTACGAACCCACCGCCAAGCGAATCCGCGCGACCCTGGGCGGGAACACTGTCGTCGACACCCTGCACGCGTGGCTGGTCTGGGAGCCGAAGCGCATTACCCCGATTTATGCGGTGCCGCAGGCCGAACTGCTGGCAGAGCTCAGAGCCGCCGGCCCTGCGGCCGATGTCCCGGAGCTCGGCGTCAGGCTGTCGGCAGGCTCACCGACGTCGCTGGATCCGCGCACCGGGTTCGGCCGGCACACCACCCCCGGCGAACAGCTCGACGTCGTGACAGGGACGACGACGGCGCCAGGGGCAGCGTTCCGTCCGGACGACCCCGACCTTGCCGGGTATGTCGTGTTGGATTTCGCCTCCTTTCAATGGCGCGAAGACGACGAGGAGATCATCGGCCACCCCCGCGACCCCTTCCACCGCGTGGACATCCGGGCCTCCTCCCTGACCGTGGAGGTCTCCCTCGACGGCGTCACGCTCGCCAAAACGAACGGTGCGCAACTCCTGTACGAGACACTGCTTCCCGTCCGCTACTACATCCCGCCCGGGGACGTGCGGCTCGACCTCATGGAGGAGAGCCCCAAGAGGACCGTGTGCCCCTACAAGGGCGAAGCCCGTTACTGGAGCTACCCCGGCAGCGAGGACGGCAGGAATGTGGCCTGGAGCTACGACACGCGTTTCCGCGACGCCGCGCAGATCCACGGACTGCTGAGCTTCTTCAATGAAAGGGTGGACCTGAGCGTCGACGGCCTCCTGCAGGACCGGCCGGTGACGCCGTGGTCCCGGCCGCAGGACCGGCGGGAATGACGGAGAGGATATTTTCCGGACGGCCCTCGATCAACATAGGCATGGCGCCCAGACCGATGGCGCTGACCGGAACGGCGCCGATAGCGCGCCGGTTCACAGCCCTGCGCCGACCGTGTCGACCCGGAGTTCGCCCATGCTGTCCCAGCCGGCGCCGTCGAGCTGGCGGCTGATGATCTCCGGGGTCTCGGCGAGGGCGGGCTGCATGGCCGTCAGGCCGGCGGCGAAGTGCGGGGCGTTGACGTGCGCTTCGGCGGCGCCGTCCTGGAAGGCTTCGACCAGCACGTACGTGGAGGGGTCATCGAGGGAGCGAGACCACTCGAACCAGAGGTTGCCCTCCTCGGCACGTGTCGCGGCGGTGAAGTCGGCCACGATCTCCGGCCATTGCGCGGTGAATTCGGGCTTGGTCTTGAATTTGACGACGATGAAGATCACTGGGGATTCCTTGAAGAAGTCGATGCGGGGCGTTGATTCAGGGGCGTTCGAGGAAGGACTCGACCTTGGCCGGGTCGCGCTCGACGAGGTCGCCGAGGACCTCATCGGCCTTGGCGAGAAGCCCGGGGTCCAGGACGACGCCGGCGGCGGTCGCGTTGTCCTTGAGCTGCTCGGGACGGGAGGCTCCGACGATGGCGGCGGAGACGTT
Source organism: Arthrobacter sp. FW306-1B-G06A (assembly GCF_058781765.1). Lineage (NCBI taxonomy): Bacteria > Bacillati > Actinomycetota > Actinomycetes > Micrococcales > Micrococcaceae > Arthrobacter > Arthrobacter sp. FW306-1B-G06A. Next base: position 142,564 of record NZ_JBYSXB010000005.1, read on the forward strand.
CGTGTTCTGCAGGACCCAGGCCACAGCGAACGCGGCCATTGACAGGCCAGCCTGGTTCGCGAGCGGGCGCAAGGCCTGGACAGCTTCGAGCACAGGTTGCTGCATGTAGCGGTGCTCGGTCTTGAACGCGCCGCCGTCGGAGGTGAAGCGCGACGCCGTGGGAGCCGCGGCGCCCGGGGCGTATTTGCCGGTCAGGACGCCCTGGGCGAGCGGGGACCAGACGATCTGGCTCAGGCCGAGTTCTTCGCTCAGCGGAACGACTTCCGGCTCGATAACGCGCCAGAGCATGTTGTACTGGGGCTGGTTCGAGACGAGGTGGATACCGAGCTCCTTGGCGAGGGCGGCGCCCCTGCGGATCTCCTCCGGGGTCCATTCGGAGACGCCGATGTAGTGCGCCTTGCCGGCACGCACGATGTCCGCGAACGCCTGCATGGTCTCTTCGAGCGGGGTTTCGTAGTCGTAGCGGTGGGCCTGGTACAGGTCCACGTAGTCGGTCCGGAGGCGGCGGAGGGAGCCGTTGATGGACTCCATGATGTGCTTGCGGGACAGGCCCCGATCATTCTTGCCGGGCTGGCCGATCGGGAAGTAGACCTTGGTGAAGATCTCCAGGCCTTCACGCCGGACACCGTCGAGGGCCTCGCCGAGGGCGGTCTCGGCGCGAGTGCCCGCGTAAGCGTCGGCGGTGTCGAAGGTCGTGATCCCGAGGTCCAGGGCCGTCCGGACGCAGGCCGTGGCCGCTTCCTGGTCGATCTGTTCGCCGTGCGTGGTCCAGTTGCCGTACGCGATCTCGCTGACGTACATGCCGGAGTTTCCGAGCTTGCGGTATTCCATGGGATTCCTTGTTCGTTTGGGTGGATTGTGAAAGGTCAGCGGGAGCCCGCCCGGAGGCGGCGGGGCGGTGCGGTCGAGCCGCGCACCACGAGACGGGGCTCGATGCGCCCGACGGCGGCCGGGGCCCCCGCCAGGGCCGCAACCAGCGCTTCGGCTGCGAGGCGACCTTGCTCGGCGACGCCGTGGTCCATCGTCGTGAGACCCACGACGCCCGCGAGCTCGTGGTTGTCGTAGCCGACGATGGAGAAATCGTCCGGGACGCTGAGCCCGGCCCCGCGGAGCGTGGCCATTGCACCGAAGGCGATCTCGTCCGACGCCGCGACAAGCGCCGTCGGCGGTTCCTCCGCGGTGAGCAGTGCGGCCATGGCGGCCGCACCGGCGTCGACCGTGTTCTCCACGACATGCTCAAGGCCCGGATCCGAGGGAAGGCCCGCCTCGGCCAGTGCCTCTCGGTAGCCGAGGAGCCGCTCGGCCGGCGGCACGCCGCCGAGGGTCGAACCTGGACCGGCACGCAGGCCGACGAAGGCGATGCGCTCATGACCGAGATTGATCAGATGACGCGCCGCGGCGCGTCCGCCGATCCGGTCCTCCACCTGGACGGAGGACGCGCCCGCACTCTCCGAACCGACAAGCGCGAGGACCTGCCCCTGCGCCTTGAGCGACGCGAGCTCCTCCGACCCGAGTTGAAGGGCTACGACGAGCGCACCATCGGAGCGCCCGTGCAGGCGCGGGCTCGCGAAGAAGCCGGCCCGCAGCTCGACGGTGGACAGCTCAGTCAACAGGACGTCATAGCCTTCGCGGCTCAGCACCCGCCCGGCGGCAGCAATAACCTCGGCGAAAAACCACTTCGTGAGAAGAGGGACGACGACGGCGACGGTGCGCGTGCGCCCCGTCGCGAGGCGGGACGCACTCGGCGACGCGACATACCCCAACTCCACGGCGGCATCCCGCACACGCTTGCGCGTTGTCTCCGAAATGCCGGGGACCCCGCGCAGGGCTCGGGACACCGTGGAAATCGAGACGCCAGCGCGGTCGGCGACAGCCTGGACGGAAACAGTCATGTGATCAGCCTAACGTCCGCAAAGATTGGTTCGCAAGCGCTTGCGAACGCACCGTCGTGCTCACCGGAGCCGCATCGGCCCGGGGCATCGGCCGGGCCGTCGCGGACCGGATGGCCAGCGAAGGCTGGGCCGTGGCCATCCTTGACATCAACGGCGTCGACGCAAAAGCCGCAGCAGATGAGATCGCCGCAAGACACGGCGTCCGGGCGCTCGGCCTGGGCGCCGACGTGTCCGACAAGGACTCGGTGGACACCGCAATCGCCCAGGTGGAGGCCGAACTGCCGCCCATCGTCGGCCTGGCCAACATCGCCGGCATCAGCAACCCCACCCCGTTCATGGAAGAGACCGTCGAGGATGGGACCGCGTATTCGACATCAACATGCGCGGCACCTTCCTGGTCAGCCAGGCAGTCCTCAAAGGCATGATCGAACGCGGGTCGGGCGCATCGTCTGCATCTCCTCCATCTCGGCCCAGCGCGGGGGCGGCACCTTCTCCAAGGTCGCCTACAGCGCTTCCAAAGGAGGCGTCATCGGCTTCACCCGGGCTCTGGCCGCGAGGTCGGCGAACACGGCGTGACGGTCAACTGCGTCGCACCAGGTCCCATCGACACGGACATCATGGGCGGCACCCTCACCGAGGAACGCAAATCGGAAATGTCCCAGGGGATCATGATGGGCCGCGTGGGCACCCGCGAAGAAGTAGCCGCACTGATGAGTTTCCTCCTCGGTGCGGACGCGGGCTACATCACCGCAGCAACGTACGACATCAACGGCGGCCTCCAGGTCTCCTGATCGTTCACAGACACCAAAAGGTGCGCCCCCCGGCTTTTCAGCTGCGGGGGCACACCGACGGCCGTATGGCCGGGGCCGAGCTAGCGCCCTGGTGCTGCATCGTTGGTCCAGCCGTATCGGTCCCGGAAACCGAAGGCCCCTTAGCCTCGTCAACGAAAGTCGGATTCGTTGGTCGCGTCCTGGCCCGCGAATCAAAGCATCGGCGGGAACAGTCCGATCAGATCCTCACGCGCGGCGCGGCTGCGCCTTCGTGGATCGCAAAACTCACTTCGTGGGGCGGATCGGTCCGTCGGGATGCCGTGCCATCAACGGGTCGGCGTGGCGACTGACCACTTGCCATCCGTCGCCTTCCAACCGAAAAGTGGTCGTAACGCGCAAGTCGAAGGGCGACGGTTCGTCGCGACCGCCCACCTTGGTCTCCCAATGCTCGTGCTCGAACAGCGTGACAAGATCTGCGCCGACGTAACGCGAAACTTCCTCAAACCGAACTGGCCTGCCATCGCGGAAGTTTGATGAAGCGAAGTCCAGCGCCTGTGAAACCGCATCCCAGCCGCGCGAAGAGCTGCCGAAGGGATTCGCTAGAAGCACGTCCTCGCTCCGCGCGTACATTGCCTTGATGGGCTCCGGATCGCCCTCGGCAAATACGTGTAGTCCCGAGTGGTATTGCTCGATTACCCGCCCAATGTCCATGACTGCCCTCCGATCTGATAGATACACCAGCGTCGCTAGTCACACAAGGGCTGGATTCAAGGATGACCCACGTCCCTGTTGGAGGCTTTCGGTCGGAGTCGGGAGTGATTCCGACCGGATGGCTACCTGAGAACTCCAAAACGAGAGTGCCCCTTCACCGCGTTTCCGCAGGTCAGGGGCACTTTTCGGGTAGGGCTACTCGGACTTGAACCGAGGACCTTAGGAGAATAATTTCGCGTTTTTCATCAGTATTCGGTGGATGCTAAAAATGCCTAGATTCCGCGGCAGAATGGGCCAAATGGGCAATTTGAGGGCTCAACATTTTCCGTTGCGCTTCGTTGTTTCCGGTGGGTAAACGGTGGGCGAATCGGCTTTTCCAGGCGGCGTGCTACAGGATTCTCTTGCGACGAGCTTCACCCGCCCGGTCATGCGGTCTCCTTCTCGCGCCTCCATGAAGTAGGAACACAGCTGGCGCTTCCGCCGGCGACCAACCGTGGACACGACGGGGACACTTATGACAACGACGCCAGAACGCAGCGAAACACTGGAAGCTGCCGAAGAACAGTGGCTGAGCCCGAGGGACATTTGTGCCGAGTTGCACATACCCGAGCGGACGTTCTACCAGTGGCGGGTGAAGCACCTCGGTCCCCGCGCCTATCGGATCGGCCGACATCTACGGATCAGCCGGAGCGACTTCAACTCGTGGTTGTCCTCGCACCTGGAAGACTAGACCCTGCATCTTTCCTGTTTGTCGTTCTGACACCACATCATCGCTGGGCGGCGCCTGCGCGCAACCAGGGCGCGATGCGCCGCACGTGACTCGAAATTTCGTTCGGCGCTCCTACGTCGCTTATTTCCTCGCGAATTTTTGAATCACGCCCGGTTCCCCAAGTTGCGCTCCAGCCCCTCATGCCCAGCGTAGGTCCCCGTATCAGAACGACGCCGACATCCAATGGCAGCGGGAGGGAAGACGAACATCCTTAGGGCCTTCGAGGTGAGCCGTCGGCCGCCGCATGCGTCCTGGTGCCGCCACCCTACGCCTGTGCCTGGGTCAGGCCCCATCATCCCTGTCGCCGTTCTCCTTGCGCAGTTCCTCGGCGAGGGATTCATCTCCGCGGTTCTTGTCTGTTCCCATGTAGCGGTGCAGTCTGGGACGTCCGGCGCCTTGGTCAATAGTCGAGGGTGTGTCCGGTTTGGCCGGATCTCTGTCGCCGTCCCCGTCAACAGCCTCAGCGTAAGTACGCATCCTTTCTGTGCGGTAGTACTTGTATAGGCGAGCCTCGTCCGTTCGCCGGGGACGATCGCGGGAATCCCAGGCGGGTAGGGCGTGATCTGCTCGGCCGCCACGCGCCCGATTGCGTCGCGGGTGGGGATATCCTCGGCCGGCCCGAAAAACGCGTCCCACGGCAGGACAACGGTCTCCAGTTCGAGTTCGTGCGGGGCGGGCAGGTCCACAGGCGCTGCAGGAGCAATTGTGGGCGCGGCGCCGATGAGTGGCCCAAGGGCGTCCATCAGCCTTGACGCCGCGACGTCGTCGTCGGCCATTGAAAGCGTGGCCATGATCCGCCGGTGGTCGCTGAGCCCCATATCGATCCGGCAGTTTTCCCGGAGCCAGTCCGCCGCCTGGTATCCGCTGATGCCGGGCCCGGAAAGGTCCATAAGGATCTGCATCCTGTCAAGGTCGTGGGAGGACTCCACGGCCAGCAATTCGTCTTCCAACACATGGATTCCAGCGAGTGCGTCGATGTCGGCACGGAGCTTGCGGGCAAGTGCCAGGGCGTTTCCGAGCAGCTCGCTTCCGTGCTGGACCATTTGGCGGCGCCATCCGTCGATCGCTGAATACAGGATCGCGTTCGGGCTGGTTGTCATCAGAAGGTCCGCGCAAGCGGACAGATGCGCCGGGTCCACACGGTCGCCCTGCAGGTGGTGCACCGAACCCTGCTCGAACCCGGCACCCATCTTGTGCACGCTGACGACGTAGATATCCGCGCCGGGATTCATCGCCCACGTGGGCAGGTCATCATGGAAAGGCAAATGCGCACCCCAAGCCTCAGCGACGACCAAGGGCTTGCCGCGGGCGTGGCAGATTTTCGCAATGGCAGCAATATCCGCACATGTTCCATACGGGGTCGGGCTAACAATCAGGCAGCCCGCCGCCTCCGGGTAGCGGTCCCACATCTCCTCCACATCGGCAGGGGAAGGAGGGTGCGCCAGATGCAACTTTGGATCCCAGCGGGGCCGGATCCAACGCGACTGGATACCGGAGAAGATCAGGCCGGCGACAATCGACTTGTGGGCGTCCCGACTGATGAGAAGTTCACCCTTTTCCGGCTGCGACGGCGAGGATTGCCGCCTTGACGGAAAGGGAGCTGCCACAGGTGGAAAAGAACGCCTGTTCCGCTCCTACAGCCTCCGCCATGAGCTGTTCGGCCTTCTTCAGGTAACCGCCCGACGACGAGCGGTCATCCAATCCTGCGGAGTCCAACACGTCTGAACGGAAAGCCTGCGCTCCCAGAACCTCCAGCACCCGCGGATCGGCGCCCCGGCCTTGGCGATGAACCGGCGGAGTGAAACTGTAGCGATCCAAGCGGTGATACTCGGCCAAAGCATTTACTAAGGGTGCTTCGTTTTGGTCCATGGTCCCGTTCTATCACGTGTTCAGTTCCATCATGAGGGGCGGTAGTTCGTCGGCAAGTTCACGGGCGAGGTATCCGGGGCTTCCTTTCCGGCTGGCCAGTCTGTCGCCGGCTGCCGCGTGCAGGTGCGATCCCCAGCAGGCTGCCTGCGCATCCGTTGTTCCGCGGGCCCGGAGTCCGGCGATGGTTCCGGCCAGGACGTCTCCGCTGCCGGAAGTGCCAAGTCCTCCGGAACCGGTGGTGATCTCCCAGCAAGTAGTGGATCCGGTTTCCGGCGGGTCGGTGTTCCGGGATTGGGCAATGACGCCCTGGCAGCTGACCACCGCATGATACATGCCGGAGACTTCGGCGACGTCGTTGCGGATGTCTTCAGGATCCCGCCCGAGGAGAAGACCCAATTCGGTCGGGTTCGGAGTCAGAATGAGGTGCCCGGCCCAAGGCTGGATATCGGGCAAGAGTTGCTTCAGGATCCCCAGTGCGTAAGCGTCGAGGACGATGGCCTGGTCCTCGCGTATCCGCCCCTTGCCGGAAAGGTTCCGCAGTAGTTGGGCCGTTTCGTCCGGGTCATCAAGGCCCGGCCCGATCAGCACTGCGTCGGCTGCCTCCAGTTCCGGCTGCAACGCCTCGTGGGCGGTCGAGCGGACGGAGCCGGAGGATGTTTCGGGCAGGCCGATGACTCCCGCCTCAGGCACGGCCACCGCCAACGCCACGGCCGTGGATTCAGCAACGGCAAGGGTGAGGCGGCCCGCGCCGGCACGAAGCGCCGCGGTGCCGGCGAGGAGGACGGCCCCGGGTGTTTTGCGGCTACCGCCGATGACCAACACGGTTCCTCGCTCGAGCTTGCCCGAACCCGTCGGCGGCAGGGGCCAGTTCCGCAGAAGGGTGGGGGTCACCGGGATAGCTGGAAGATCACCGCGGACGGACATCGGCGTCGCTTCCGTGCTCGGTGAGGGTAACTCCTTGCTCCGTAAGATGGTCTGCGACGTTGAAGCTCTCCAGCATCCAGGGGCCGTGACCATCGACGCGGACATACCGCGTGAGGGAAGCGTTTAAAATGGTGGTTGTGCCGGCAAGATCCAGGAGCTCCTTTTCGGAAAGGCCTTCGAGAAGGTAACGGAACAGCAGGATCACGGCGTCATGGCCGACCACGAGGACCCGCTCTCCGCCGGAAAGTCGTTCAAGATCAGAAAGAAAGCTCCGAAGCCTCAGCACGACGTCGGTCCAGGACTCGCCACCAGGAGGCCTGTAGTAGAACTTCCCTAACCATCTGCGACGACGGGCCTCCTCGGGCAGCCTGAGCTCCACGCCCTTGGTGGTCAGCATGTCCAGAATGCCGAGCTCGCGGTCTCTGAGCCGCTCATCCACGAGGAGCGGCACAGTCCAGCCCGCCGTCCCAACGATAATTTCGGCGGTACGGCGCGCCCTAGCGTACGGGGAGCACCAGACCACGTCCGGGCACCGCGACGATGGCAGCCTGTTGAACGAATCACCTAAAGCACTGGCCTGCTCGTAACCGAGCGGGGATAGGTCGACGTCGGCATCCCGAGCCGGGACCTCAATCACTTCCGCGCCGGACACCCCGGCCGCCGATGCGGCCACGTTCCCCAGGCTCTCACCGTGACGCACCAGCATCAGCTCGACCGCTCCATGGCCGGATGGGGCCCGCATGCTTTCGCTCACAAGAATCTCCTTCGTCGAGACAGGGCCCGGACTGCTTCGATGTCGCCCCGATCGCCACACGATACCGACCACTCGCAGGAATGGCCATAGACGGTCCGTCCGGCGAGAATCCAGGCCGAGCTCACCTAAAGATAAGCATGCTGATGGTCTCGTGCTCTCCGCCTGCTGGTTTTAGTTTTAGAGACCCAGCACACTTCAACTGTCCCGGCTATGCACAGGGAACCGGGTGATTCCCCCGACAACCCGATGGAGGAACAGAGATGGCACAAAGCACCTTCCCCGTCGGTGACCAGCAGACCGACCGGCTCTTCCGCAGCGCGGAATCGAGCGCAACGTATCTTGACGAAGATCTTGCGCCGGCCCTTGGAAATCAGATGGTCGGCCGCCCGGACTTTCCTGGATCCCAGGACCTTGTATCCGGGTGGCCGGCTCGAACCTCAACCGCAGGACTACTCCGGCCGAAACAGACACGGTGCCCCCTCCCGGACCACGGCGAAAGCACGTACATCGGCCACCACCGCATGGAGGGGTTCAAGAACCCTGATCACCGAAAATACCGAAGATGCTAACGAAAGGGACAAGTCATGACCAGCCATGACCCAGAAGACGACCTGGGGACGTTCCGAGCGCCCAGCGCTGACCGGCCAGCCGGCACGGACCAGCCAAGGCACGCCAGGGATGATGACACGGACCGGAACCCCGCCGCGTCGGCCAACCCGGATCCCCGCGAGGGAAACACCACGGGACTGGAGCCCGGCAGCGGGGTGCCGCCAGGCGAGACCCCGCCTGCAGAGGACCAGATGAGCGGCGACCAGGGGCACGACGAATAGAAATCCGGGGATCGTTCAACCGGCAGTGGATTTCACCCGGTTCGAAGCCGACTTCGTTAGTAAGTATGCTGATTGAGCAGGCCTGAGGCTGGCGGCGTTCCCGCTGACGATCAGTAACGGGAAGCAGTCGGCGTAGTGTTCTTGAAAACGCCCCAGTGAGTGAGGAGCCCGCAATGGCCATCCCCGTTCAGTCCCGACTTAAGGGAACGGCGCCCTTGAAGCGGATACGGCAGGGAGACCGCGTGGAGCTTAACGGTTCGCCGTTCATGGTTATCTCCGTGTCCAGGAAGGGCAAGACAGTGACACTGGAGCTCGAAGACGACCACAGCCAGCGCACGAGCGTCGGCGGAGTGGCCAGGGCCAGGTTTCTGGTTCGCCGCCCGTAATCGTCCCGCCGGCCGTTTTCATGCCTGCGGAAAATCCGGAGCCGGGGAATCGTCCCGTGCCGGCCGGCTCTTACGGTCCGCCGACTGATTCGACCATCGCCCGAGCGAGGCGCGCAATTTTCTACGAGCTTCTCGGCGTGGGGACTTCGGCGGCGTCATCATCAGCTTCTTCGCCACCAACCCCATCAGGCTGCTGATCCTCAGTGCGATCATCAACGGAATCGCGACCACCCGGTTCCTCATCGTCACCGTGCTCATCGCCAGGGACAAAAGAAATCATGGCCAAGCACCGCAACGACAAACCCGCCGCCACACCACCACCATCATGGTCGTCGCCAGCGCCGTCGGCGATCTGGACCACGTCGCCGGATCATCGTGAACCTTGAGGCGATGACCCGGTTTGGCGTCAATCGATCTTCGGGGTGGCTGGCCAGGATATAGCCGGCCGCGGCGGGCCCGGTCATCGCCAGGTCGCGTCCACGACAGCTCGATGGTGCAGTCCACGGGTTCCGCGGGAAAAATTCTCCAGCGTAATGTCGTCCGGGAGGCTGGGGCCGATATGACGTAACTGCCGGACCACCAGCGGGCTGTCGTCCGGCCATTTGGCCCGGTCCACGGACGTAGCCTCGAAAGCATCGGGACGCTGGGGCGCGGTGTCGGCGTTCCAAGGCGTCGCGGGGAAGGACTCCTTAGCTCACGGCGCGACGGCGGCGCCAGGGACAAGTACGGCAAAGGGTTATCATAGCCGGAGAACCGGTTGACTTATAGACTTTGGCTCGATGGGACCGACTCCGGAACCCGGCCCCCGCTCTGCTCCTCGATGAGCTCGGCGAACAGCCGCAAATGGTCAGCCACCATACGCTCCGCGCTGAATTGCTGCTCCACCTGGGCTCGGCACTGCGCACGGCTCAGGCCGGCTGCCGCCGGGATCATGGCCGCGAGATCCTCGATGGAGGCAAGGTAACCGGTTACTCCATGGGCTACGATCTCCGGCGCCGAACCGAACGGCGTTCCCAACACCGGTGTCCCGGTGGCGAGAGCTTCAATCATGACCAGACCGAAGGGCTCGGCCCAATGGATCGGGTTGAGGAACGCGAGCGCTTCGCCCATGAGGTGGTATTTCTCGGCGTCGTCAGCTTCGCCCATGAAGTCCTCGTTGGAACCGAGGATCGGTTTGATGACTTCCTCGAAGTACTTGATCTCCTCCGGTGCGCGCATCTTGGCCGCGATACGAAGCGGCACCCCCGCCTGACGGGCGATCTTGATGGCTTCGAGGACCCCCTTGTCCGGGCTCATCCGCCCCACGAAACAAAGGTAGCCGCCTTGGCCGGTGCCTACGGGCACGGAGGAGAGATCGATGCCGTGGTGGATCACTGCACAGACCGGCACACCGGGCGACCGCGAAGCCTGATCCCGGGAGATCGCGATGATTGAGGCGCTTCTTCCGATCGCCCGGTAAACCTCCTGGGCCGCCGGGGTGAGTAGGCCGTGGATCGTCGTCACCACGGGCACACCCGGCGGTCGCCCGCAGTACAGGGTGCCGGCCAGCGTGTGGTCATGGATGATGTCCACCTCCCCGAGCCCCTCGTAAGCCCTGACCACGTGGCTGAGCTCGGAGAGGGTGAAGCCAAGCTCCTTCGGGTTCGAGGTTCTCATCCCCGGCACCCGGCGGACGGGGCACCGACTGTCCGAGGACGCTGCCAACAACACCTCATGCCCAGCCTTGGCAAACCCCCGCGCCAGCAGGTCCACGACACGTTCGGTGCCGCCATAGGTCACCGGGGGAACGGGAATCCATGGTCCTGCAACCAGTCCTATCCGCATTTCTTGCCAGCCTTCCAGGAAACCGGCCCGGACTCTCTCTCCGCACCGGCACGCCAAACTATCCGAAGGCCTCTGCCTAACCTCTGCACTGACTATTACCTCGGAGATGCACACAGGACAAGTGCTACTGCGGAGTAGGCAATCATAATTGCTTCTCATCATCGAGCGCGTCCGTCACCGCCACCAGGATCATCGGCCGGACCGGTCCATCCGTCGATTGGGGAGGACTGTCCTGTCTTTCGGGCGGGATGTTCCAGACCGTCTTTCTTCGGCTTCAATGACCGAGACCGGACGAGGGACCACCATCGGCCATCAGAGCAAGGAGGCGGCCGAGCCGCACTGTCTTCGCCCGATGGGGCCGTGGCATCCGTCCCCAAATGACCAGACCTGGGCGAGAGTCCGCCGGCTGGCCTCCTCCTTGATGAAAGAGAAGGCAGTGATGGCCGCCGTGCGGGAATCCGTCGACGGGAAACCCCTACGCTAGAGCCGCGTCAGTCTCGCGCGGGCTTTTCATCGCATCGTCCTTCACGGTGGGCCGCGGTCGAGCAAACAGGCCTGTTTCGGGTTCACCGGTAGCCACGGGCTGACCGCCCAACCGCGGCGGTCGGCCCCTGTTCTTCACCGTTCACCGTTCACCGGGTGTACCCTTATCACGTTCCCGGAACCGGACCGGGTCCTTTTGCTCCCGAGGTTCAGCGAGGGACCACCATGGAGACAGCATGGGGCGCGGCGCCCTCTCCGTTATTGCATGCTCATCATGACCGGGGCCGGGCGGTGTCCCGGGTAGCGTTCGCGGACCTGAGTTCCGCCTCGAGGCGCCGGTTGTCGGCTTCGAGGACCAGGACCATCCGGACGCCGGCAAGGTTCAGCCCCAGCTCCAGCAGCTCACCAATCCGCCGCAATGTCACGAGATCGTTCTCGCTGTACTGGCGGGTCCCGCCCAGGGTTCTGCCCGGTTCCAACAAGCCTTTGCGTTCATAGAGGCGCAGGTTCTGTTGCCCCGTTCCCACCAGCTCGGCGGCAACGGAAATCGCGTACACGCCCCTCCCCCGATCGTCGGTCTGTCCCATCGGGCACCTCCAAAATCCGTCGAAAATCAGGCTTGCCCCGATCCTTGCGCAGTGCTATAAGAAATATATACCAGCCACCATAGATCGGCTGGGTTGACAACAAAAAAGCTGCGATCTGCAAGGAGTGACACACCATGCTGATGCGAACGGACCCCTTCCGTGAATTCGACCGGCTCGCCGAACAGGTGCTCGGCACGACAACCCGGCCGGCGGCCATGCCGATGGACGCCTGGCGGGAAGGCGAGGACTTCGTGGTCGCCTTCGATCTGCCCGGAGTCAACGTGGACTCGGTGGACATCGACGTCGAACGCAACGTCCTGACCGTCAAGGCCGAGCGCCCGGACCCCGTCGGCGAGGGCACGGAACTGATTGCCTCCGAACGCCCGCGCGGCGTCTTCAGCCGACAGCTCATTCTCGGTGACGCGCTGGACACCGACGGTGTCAAGGCGAACTACGACGCCGGCGTCCTGACCCTGCGCATTCCGGTGGCGGAGAAAGCAAAGCCGCGCCGCATCGAAATCGAAACCACCGGAAAACAGCGCCAGGAGATCAACGCCTGACCCGGCGCAGCCTCACGGACCGGGAGCACCACAGCGGCCCACCATGTGAAGAGGGCGGTCGGGTTCACAGACCACGCCACAGCGCAGCCAGCGCACGGATGGATGAGGCCCCGGGGATGACTCCCGCAACGATGGTCCCCGGCCGAACAGGCCGGGGACCATCCACCTCCCACGAGAACACCCCGCATCTAAGACACAGAACACGCCAACGATGAGGAACAACCGCCCCGACCTTTATGGCATCCTGCATATCGCCCCCACCGCCACGGCCCGCGAGGTAACCCGCGCCTACCGCACCCTCATGCGCGGCCTGCACCCCGACACCCGGGCGGCCCATGCACCCCGTGAACACCCCAGCCTGGCGGAACAGCAATTACAGGAAGAGCTCCGGGACATCATGGCCGCCTACGCCATCCTCGGCAACCCGGAAAAGCGGGCCGCCTACGACCGGGAGCACCCGCGTCCAGCCGCGAACGCCAAGCCGCAGCGGCCCGACGCCGCCTCCGTTCGGATCCCAGGGCAGTTGCTTCCCGCCGCGTCGCTGCTGATCGGACCGGTCATCTGGGAGCCGCCCTCCGGACGGTCCCTGAGGTCGCCGGGCCGGCAGCTTCGTATCCCAGCCGCTACGCCCTGATCCTGCGGATTAGGCGTTGAGGGCCGAAAACCAACCACGCAATGGCAAAGGAGCCCCATGAGTACCCGCACCCACACCACAGTCAATTGACGCGCGCGTCCCAAGAACGCTTCGAAAAGCGCTGGGGCAAGGAACAGCGCCGCTCCAAGGAATTCATCTGTGAACCCAGCGCTGAATACCGTGCCCGGACTAGCCAGAAGCCTCCTGCCATGGTCCGGGCTCCGATAGATAATATCCGGACTACCAAATCAATTACCCGGAGTACACCATGACCCCTCCACAGATCAGCCAGTTCCTCGAGGACTGCATCATCAAAGATGACACGAACGATTCAGGACTGAACGCCGACACATTGTATGGGCTCTACGTCAGCTGGTGCTCCCTGAACCGCAAAGTCCCCCTCCCCGACCATGCCTTCCGCACGGCCCTCCGGATCGCGGGCCTCCAGACGGAAAAGAACGGCAAAGGCAAGAAGGGCATCTTCCAAGGCTTGCGCATGACAGGACCAGCCGCAGTGGACTATATCCTCAACAGCAGCGACTAAGCCCGGACACATAGCACCTGCGGCACGGCAAGTAGGGCAGTATGGAGCGATGAATGCGCCCACCGCAGCGGGGGCCGCGAGGCTGCGCGGAACGGGTGCCGAAGAACCGAGAGCACCGGCCCAGGGCAAGGAAACGCGCCAATGCCCGGTGTCACCCTTGCCGGGCATTGGCGCAGCTACCGCCGAGAGCATCTTCCAAGGAAATCACCCTCGTGCCGATCGTAAGCCGTGGACACGGTCCGCCGCCTGAGTACCGGCTACCTGTTTCTACCGTGAAGGGCCCGGGCTGGCACCATTCCTGGTGATCTGCGCGGCCTTCGCAAAAAGACGTCGGGCGTTCATTTCGGTAAGTATACTTACCATATTCTTCTGCACTCCGAGGGCCGGACGGACAAGGACCGCCCACCTACGGAAGCGTTGCCCGGAATCTCCTCGTGGCCCGCGGCGCGAGCAGCCATAGGAAGGTTGCCACTCATGAATGACCAATCGAAGAGCGCTAAAGACGTCGGGGTCCTGTTCGACGTGGACGGAACCCTGGTTGATTCCACCTATTTCCACACATTGGCGTGGTGGCAGGCCTTCCGGCAACAGGAACTGGATGTGCCCATGGCATTAATCCACCGCCACATCGGCATGGGCGGAGACAAACTGCTTGAACGGCTGCTCCCGGAGGATTCCGATCGGGATTTCCGCGCTACAGTCGAGCGAGCCCACGGCTCAATATTCTCGACCTTCTGGCCCGCTATCCGGCCCTTCGACTCGGCAAGGGCCCTCCTGCAATCGTGTGCGGAATCAGGATTGGCCGTGGCGTTGGCCTCCTCGGCACGCGAGCAGGATCTTCGGGTGCTCCGAAGCATTCTCGACGCCGAACCCTGGATCGACTGTGCGACAAGTTCAGCCGACGCTACTGAGAGCAAGCCCTCCCCCGACATTCTTCTGGCCGCACTTGAAAAGCTGCATCTAAACGCAGCAGATGTGGCATTTGTCGGCGATTCCGTCTGGGATGTCAAGGCTGCGGCCCGGCTCGGCATCGAAACCATCGGCCTCACGTGCGGCGGGATCAGTGCAGCCGAGCTTTTCGAAGCAGGAGCGGTCGAGGTCTATTCGGGGCCAAGAGCACTCCTCCACCGACTGGACGCCAGCTCCATTGGAATACTTGCACACCGGAACGATAGCGAGGAACTCACCAGTGGAGCGGCCCCGGGCACGCCAACGGACGACGCGTCGCGATAGTCGCCGCAGGAAGTATCGTCCGACCCGGACCATTCCCCGTTCGGTTCGCGGACTTCTCCCCGCTGGATTGGCGGACAGGGGGTTCCGCTCGGAAGCTAAGCATGCTTACTATCTTAACTGCCAGTATTTCTGGTTCTTGATCCGCAGCAGACCTTCTTGGAAAGAGAGCGAAGATGACAGAGAACCAATGGGACGGGAATTACACGCCCCCGCCGGCCATCGAGCAACCAGCGGGTAAGCACGTACCCCCGCCGCATAACCAGAACAACGGCATCCCGTCGACGGAAACCATCAAAAACGAAGCAGGGAACGTGGCTGCGCAGGCCGAGGACTCTGCGAAGAACGTGGTCGAAACCGCGAAATCCGAAGTCGCGGACGTTGCCTCTGAAGTGAACTCGAGCGCAAGGGAGCTGCTGGACCAGGCCAGGCTGGACCTGACGGACCAAGCCGGAAAGCAGCAGCAAAAAGTGGCCGCAGGCCTTCGGTCCATCTCGGAGGAACTGCAATCCATGGCCACCGCCTCGGAGCAACCCGGCGTTGCAACGGATTTGGTGCGGCAAGCCGCCGAACGGTCTTCATCCGTGGCGACATGGCTGGAGGACCGGGATCCGGGCTCCCTCCTGGCCGAAGTGAAGACCTTCGCGCGGCAGCGTCCTGGCGCGTTTCTCCTCCTGGCCGCCGGAGCAGGCATCCTCGCCGGCCGACTGAGCCGTGGACTGAGCGCCGGCGCCGACGGCTCCCCGCAAGGATCGGCCCCCGCACGTGCCCCCATCCAACCCACGCACGAGGCCAAGCCTTTCGTCCCCGGACCAGGGATGACAG